>JAYSRH010000068.1:0-14439 GCA_043721115.1 Fibrobacteria bacterium
TGGGCGGCCACCGCCCTGGGTACCAGGCAAAATTCATGATTACGCCTCTCTACCCTTTGCGACTTGATCTTGGGGTCGAGATGGTCCATTGGGAAATGCAGTATCCACGACCGCCGCCTGTCGGAAATCCATTGAACCCTGTTTGGTTTCGGATTAAACGTGACCTGGGTCAAGTTTTTCTCAAAATCTACCCAAGGCGCGGAAGCTATTTACGAACTTCCATTCAGAAACATGAAATGTTTGAACCTGGGTTTTCCGAATTAGGCGAGGGCGATTATATGTCCACGGATTTCGAAGAAGCAGGTTTTATAGGATTTGGCAAGTCCAAAAAAGCCATCGACCCAGCCCATTCGCTCAGAATTCGTTACCGAAAATTAAATCGAATTAATCTTTTCGGTCCCGTAAAGTATACAACTTCAAATTTAGAGCTACGGCTGCGTTTAAGCCTTGGTGATTTCAGGATTTTAGACCAATATTACTGGTCAAACCAAAGGCTTGATGGAGCTACCACTTTCGATATGTTGGAGTCCGGGACCCTTGATGTGTTTACCTTCCAGGATGAATATTTTCTGGGAAGTTTGCACGCTCCAAATTTCCAAGATGCCAAACTTGAGTACTGCCCTGTTTTCGGAAAAACGGGTATTCGGCTGATAGTAGGAGGATATCGCCAGTATGGGTCCGCCAGTTTCTTTCCAGATCAAATTCGGAGACCCATCCGGTTCCACTGGGAAACGCAGGCAGGGTATGCCACACCCTTGGGGTACCTACGAGCAGGAATGGGCGCTCGGGTTGGCGATTTGCCCTTCTATTATTTGAAACTGGGTGCTGACCTTGACTTGGGCTTTGGGGAAGTAGACTAGCCTACCCGCCGATTTGGTTCATGGATTGACCCACTGCTTCCAATCTACCAGTAGGTTTCATTTGCATCACCTCGCGGAGGATTTCCGGATAATCAAGGAGTGGCCGATTGCGCAAATCGATGCCTGCTTCTGAAAATAAGCAGGCGCGTAAATTGCCTTTGGCCGTCAAGCGTAATCGAGAACAACTGCCACAAAATGGTTTGGACTCGGAAGCGATGAAGCCGATGCGGGCTCCTCGTTGGGTTTGGAACCCAAAGGAAGTGGAATCGATAGAAGATGTAACGGCCGTCAGTTCTACTCTATTCAATAATACTTGAATCATTTCGTCCGCTGATATGAATTGTCCTGGATGGTGTTCTATGGCAGGCCCCACCTTCATCAGCTCCAAAAACCGAACTTCCACGCCGTGGTCCTCTGCAAATAAAATGAAATTATACAATTCATGATCATTGTAACCCTTAGCGATAACAGTATTCACTTTTACCGTGAAACCCATTTCAGCAGCTTGGATGATGGCTGCCAACACTTTTTGAAAATGGGGTCGCCGCGTGATGACGTTAAAATTGGCTGCGTCCAAACTATCCATGCTGATATTGAGGCTATGGCAGCCGATATCTTTTAAAAAGGATAATTTGTCGGCGAGCAGGTAGCCATTGGTTGTGAGGCCAAATTTCTTCCAAGGAATACCCGCCAATCCTATCATTATTTCAGCAAATTCGGCTCTAACGGTGGGTTCACCGCCGGTTACCCTGATTTCATCCACACCAAGATGATTGAGTGCGGAGCAAATTTGAACTATTTCGCCAGGCGCAAGCAACTCGTGGGCAGGATAAAATCGAGTTCCTTCTGGCATGCAGTAAAAACATCGAAAATTACAGGCATCGGTAAGCTGTACCCTTAGTTTATGAATATGGCGGCCATGGGTATCTTGCAAAAGCATACCGCGAATCTAGTTATTTAAGGAAATGGAACTGGCCAATCCCGCCCAATAAACCCAGTTAAACGGCATTGGGTATTAAATGGGTAAGATACTTTCCCTGGCAAACTCAAACCCTAGGATGTTCTGAAAAAAAATGTTACTATATCGAGAATTATGTGAATTGGACGTTTTCGCTGGTAATCCGAACAAGGGATTGGCAGCGGTTTGAATCAACCTTCAAGCATTACAATTATCATTTAGACTAGGTCTAGATGCGAAGTAGGTTAAATATTTAATGATTTTTCTATCAGCGGGACATATATGCAAACAACATTAACGAAAGAAAAGCCGGATTTGCTTTTCAACAATCCACTTAAACAAAAAGTTTACGTCTTCCTAAAAAACAATCCAGGTAAGACATTTGAATTGTTTCAGGTTTTGACTTCCGATCAGACGGTTTCCCGGCAACATTTTACCGAGGTAGAACAGGCTATCCGCGCCCGAGAGGAACGGAATCAGACGCGTGAAGTGCCTAAAGAATTGAATTCGCTTTTTCTAACCGGAAATCCGATTGAAAGATTCTCCGTTGCATCGGAAAAGAAACATTTACATCTATCCATAGAAAAGGAATACCCCTTGAAAAAATTTGAAAAGAAGAAAATGAATGAGCGCGCCAAGCAGTTCATCACCGCGAATCCAGATTGCAGCTATACGGAGTTGGTTGAGAAACTCGATTTCAATGATTTGTCCAAGCCCCATTTTTTTGCTATGAAAACCCAACTTCGCAAGAAGGGTTTAATAACTGGTGAGAGCCGAGTGCGTAGAGGCAGAAAACCCGGCGTGCGAATCGGTGTTCCGGCGAAATCCACTGGTTCCGTTATGCGTAGCAGCGGCAACACCAAGACCATTGAAATACTCGAATCTATCGATGCAGCGGATTTTTCCAATGAAATTCGCGAACACTATAAAACCCATGTGCTACCACTCTTGCAGAGATTGATTCCAAATGGACAACGCTTACAGCTTGTTACGCTTTCTGATCCTCCCATGATCGAATTGCGGCGCGGCGTTTAGTAAATGAACGGTTCCTCGGCATTTATTAGTCGATGACGGCTCGCAGCTTTAAAGAAATTCTTTCCGACCTCAATCCGGAGACCCGTTCAGACAACGGGTTTCTTTTGGAATCCTTCCTGGACTGGACCGTACAACGGGGAATTTCCCTCTATCCCGCCCAAGAAGCTGCTGTGCTGGAAATTTTTGAAGGCAAAAACATTATTCTCAATACTCCCACCGGCTCCGGTAAATCCCTGGTCGCGTCGGTTTTGCATTATCAATCCTTGGCGCAAAACCGTATTTCCGTATATACCTGTCCCATCAAGGCCCTGGTAAATGAAAAGTGGATGACTTTATGTAAGGAATTCGGCGCGGAAAACGTGGGGCTTTCCACAGGCGATGCCACCGTCAATCGAAATGCGCCCATACTGTGTTGCACGGCAGAGATACTCGCCAATATAGCCCTATGTGAAGGAGCGGAAAGCCGAATCGGCGACGTGGTCATGGATGAGTTCCATTATTATTCCGATCGTGAACGGGGAGTAGCCTGGCAGGTACCTTTGTTGGTCATGAAAAACACCCGTTTTCTGCTGATGTCCGCGACTCTGGGAGATACTGGGTTTTTCGAAACGGAACTTTCCACCCTCAATGGTCGACCCACGGTTACGGTAAAATCCCTGGAGCGTCCCGTGCCTTTACATTTTTCCTATTCGGAAAAAGCCTTACCGGAAGCCGTGCACAGGCTGGTGGTGGAAGGCAAGGCACCGGTTTATATTGTCCATTTTACCCAAGCGGATGCAGCCCGCAACGCTCAGAACTTTACCAGCCTAGAACTCTGCAACAAAGACGAAAAAAGTGCCATTGCCAATGCGCTGCAAGGGTTTCGTTTTTCCAGTCCCTTCGGACCGGATATTAAAAGATGGCTTCGACAAGGTATTGGACTACACCACGCTGGTCTGTTGCCAAAATACCGCATCCTCGTTGAAAAACTCGCTCAGCAAGGATTGCTTAAAGTAATCTGCGGTACGGATACCTTGGGGGTCGGCGTCAACGTACCCATTCGCACCGTCCTATTTACCCAATTGTGCAAATACAGCGGTGATAAAACGGCCATACTCACCGTACGTGATTTCCATCAGATCTCAGGGCGCGCGGGACGTAAGGGTTTTGACGATGCCGGTTTTGTGGTGGCCCAGGCACCGGAACACGTGGTGGAAAATTTGAAACTGTCCGCCAAAACGGCCCAAAGTGGAAAAAAGTTCGTCAAGCGCAAGCCACCGGAAAAGGGATATGTACCGTGGGATGAGGGTACCTTCCGGCGTTTAATTGACGGCAGTCCTGAAAAACTGGTCTCTCGATTCCAGGTTTCCCATGGCATGTTGATCCATGTACTGGGACGTGTGGGTGACGGGTGTTCAGCCATGCGAGAGCTGATCGCAGGATGTCATGATACTGCAAAAGCAAAGTCTGCACATGTACATCGCGCCTTCCAACTATTCCGACCCTTGGTTGAACGAGGTATAGTCGAAATTAAACCTTCCTCCCAAAACAATTCGCTGGGGCTTAAAAATTCGGGTCATAAATTACGTGTCAATCTCGACTTGCAGCAGAATTTTTCCATGGACCAGACTCTATCCCTGTATTTAATGGAAACTTTGCCGTTTTTAAATCCAGAAAGTCCCGATCACCATTTGGATATTCTCACATTGGTAGAATCCATTTTGGAGGATCCGGACCAAGTACTGCGGCGACAATTGGATAAATTAAAAACCGAAAGAATGACGGAACTCAAGGTTCAGGGCGTGGAATTCGATCAACGTGTAGCGGAACTCGATGCCATGGAATACCCCAAACCCTTACGCGAGTTCGTTTATAGCAGCTTCAATGCATTTTCCGAAAAGCATCCATGGGTGGGCAATGAAAATATCCGACCCAAATCCATCGCCCGGGAAATGATGGAGGGCTTTTTTACTTTTTCGAATTATGTGAAAGGCTACGCTCTTGAGCGATCGGAAGGCCTGCTGTTGCGGTACTTAAACAGTGTTTACAAAGTCCTTGCCAATACTGTGCCGACGGCAGCTAAGACCGAGGCCGTGCGTGAAATGGAAGACTTTTTCGGTGAAATGCTTAGGCGCGTAGACTCCAGCTTGTTGGAAGAATGGCAAAAACTTCAGAATCCAAATTTCCAGCCAGTCGAAGAAACCGAGCTAAAACCGCCTGGTGAAGAAGTCGCGAGTGCGCTCGATTTTGATGTCACTACGGATACTGTGGTTTTTACGGCTGAAATTCGCGCTCGCATATTTAGCTTTATGGCGGCCTTGTCGCGTAGTGAATACGAGAACGCCCTAGATGCGTTGACGGAGGGATTGGAGGAGACAAACTTATTGGAAGATGCCCAGGCCGTTCCGTGGACCGCCGAACGCCTTCGCAATTTAATGGCGGAGTACCGACCTGGGCATGGTGTATTTCGTCTGGATCCGGAAGGACGGGCCGTGCGACACACACTCGTTAATCCAAAACCGGGTGGGGAAAAGACTTCAGCTCCATTTTGGGAGGTGAGGCAGATGCTTCAGGATCATGAAGGCCATAATGATTGGGTCATTGATTTTTCGGTAGACCTAGCTGCGTCCCGTTTGGTGCGAATACCCGTTTTAAGGTTGTCTCGAATGGGAGAAATGCAGCCCGGTCAATAAAAAACGGCCTTTGCCGTTGGATTGTCGGAATCCTATCTTTTGTCTCATGTTTAAATTAAAATTGGTTGGCGTTGTAATCCTTCTGGGACTTTTTGGCGGGGCTTGGATTTATTTCACGGGAAATTACAGTGACGGTTTTAGAGCCGGAACAGTAATGAAGCTCAGCCGCAAAGGCTATATTTTCAAAACATACGAAGGCCAATTGAACCTGGGAATGATTTTAAATCAAGACCCAAGCCACCAAGTATCCGTGAACAATATTTGGGAGTTTTCGGTTCGGTCCAAAGACCGAGCCGTGGTCGACTCATTGGAAAAAGCCATGACCACGGGTCAAAGAGTTCGGCTTCACTATGAAGAGAAGTACCAGGCATTACCCTGGATGGGGGAGACGCGCTATTTCATCTACAAAGTTGAAACGGCGCCTCTCTCAACTCCTTAATAAACGCCGCCAACAAAGCGAACCTGTACATACCATTCAGAAGGCCGGGACATCACATCAAAGAGCTCGCCGCCGCCTTCATCTGACATTTTAGTATGGTCGGTACCGAATTGACCGACGATGCCAAAGCCTTTGAAAGATTTCTTGGCCGCAACGACCCATTTCCAATCGTCTTTTGTGCGGCGTGCGTCGTCCCACAAGGTTTCCACTTCGCCCTTATGAGTTCCTGGTTGAGGCAAATTTAAATATGCACGCGTGTCATAACTGGGCACTTCCTTACTGCCGAAATGTTCCGCTTCAAAGGTCAAGTAATCCAATTTACTCATGGTCGGAATATTAACCCCGAACATAATGGGAATGCGCTCAGAGCGTTTTTCGTAAAATCCGGGATAATTTTTCAGACCAAGTACAGCCGCTTCAGCATAGATTTTACCTGCATCTTTACCTAAAGGATTGTTGCTACCAAAGATTCCTAAAGGATTTAAAGTAATTCGTCCCGTAAGAATTGTTCCCGCAAAGCTAAAATGGGTGTTGGTGCCATGTAGTTCCGGGTAGAGATCTCCAGCTCCACCTGCATCCGGAGTCAAGTCAGACATCGCTTTATTGAATTGGGCTTTAGTTGCCATGCCCGAAATTCCACCACCACTGGTTTTTACTTGGTTTACGGAAACATTGCCGGTTGTGTCGGTTACCGTGACAATGGCGGAGTCTTTTCCTGTCATAGGCTTAATTGAAACTGTTTTAATCACAGTGCCGCTGGCATTATGGATAACCGTACTGTCCTGGAAGGGAGCGAATTTATAGGTGTTATCAAATAATCCTGCTCCCTGGCTTGCTCCACCTTTTGGTGTGGTGCGACTTGGGCGCACGGGAATGAGTGAGCGCGCGTTTATGCCAGCGCCGAACTCAACAATATTCATAACATTGTAGCTAGCCGAATAAGCAAGGGAAATATCAAAATAGGGATAGTTCCGCACATCGCTTAGGATAAATGCGTTATTTTTAAAGTTTCCATCCAAAAAATCCGCCTTAGCATGAAGTCCAAATATTTGTGCCTGCGCGTAGTCAAACTTTGTAAAAAGCAAGGTGGGGTAGATCATAGAACGGAATATGTAATCGCCAAAAACCTTGGTATCGGGGTTATCCTTATAAATGAATAATCCGAAATCAAGGAGTGCAAACGGAGTTTCGGGAGCGCCAAAACTCCACGTTCCCTTACCTTCTTCCATATAGATATCGTATTTCATTTTCTGTTTGAGTTCGCCTGTGGCAACTCCGGGAGTAATTGGAAAATTGCTATGGCTACGCAGCTCAGGATTGATGGCCAAGGAAAAATGTTCAGTTGGATTCGCAGTAAGGCGTAAACCGCCAATAAAATCGCCGAAAGGTTCGGATGTCCATTTCTTTAAGCCCACATCAACTGTTTCATTGATATAGCCTCCATCTATGATGTAATAGCCGGTAGTTTTAATGTTTAAATCCGCCGTGTCCTTGGACGGCGTTGCGGCAGCCACTGAACAGATTGCAAGTATGGAAAGCACTAATTCCCTGTGCATAATAGTCTCCTGATCCGAAAAACGGTTACGGGTTAATTTTGAGGCACAAAAGTAAATTATTTTGCGGAATACTGCATTTCCAATCCGGTAAAGCCAAATTCGGGTTACCAAATTGGCAACGATTTTTTTTAAACCCTAGAAAAAGACCTACAGGATCACTACATTGCTGAATACATTATGGGTTGGGGCGTTAGGGATGCCTTCAGCCGCGATTAAAACACAGTGTATGACAAGATTGGGGAAATAATGGAATATAAATGGTCAGTAATTAAGAAAGCATTTTTGGGTATGGCATTGCTGGTATTCCTGTCTGTGGAATCCTACGGTCAAACCAACCGTGGCATGGTTACCGTGGCAAGTTTTGTCCGCCCAGGAACTATTGAAGCTGGGGCAGGTATCTGGGGATATACGGGTACCAATGGCCATGAGTATGCTTTGGGGTGTTTACAGAATCCCGGTGGCCTTAGTATTATCGACATCACTAATCCAACGACACCGGTGGAAGTAAGTTTCATTCCTTCAACTGGTAATTCCGTTTGGCAGGAAGTTAATGGATACCGTAATTACGCATATAAAGTGTCTCAGGAAAACAACGACGGTCTGCAAATCATTGACTTGGCTCCATTGAACCAAGGTAAACCAGCTAAACTTGTTAGCAGCTCAACGCTTAAATTCAAAGTTGCCCATACCGTTTTCGTGGATTCCACCACGACACCGGCTCGCCTTTATGTTACCCATGGTTCAGCAGCTGATATTTTTATTTTTACCCTTGCAGATCCTGCAAATCCCTTATATGTAGCGACTATACCCGGTGAAACGCATGATATGTTTGCTCGTGGAGATCGGTTGTATGCTTCGAATCAATATCAATCCAAAGTCACAATTTGGAATCTGACCAATCTTGCCGCACCCATAAAAGTTTCCATTATCGATTTCAATGCCTACGATATTAGCATTGGTGAACCGCCGCACAGCATTTCACATAATGCTTGGCCCTCAGATGACAACAAAACACTCTATACAACAGAAGAAACTGTGGGATGCAGCTTGAAAGCTTGGGACATTTCAACTGCCACCATGACAAAGCCACCAACCCTACGCGCAAAGTATCCCAGCCTACCCGGCATTATCAGCCACAATTGCTATGTAAAAGGAAACCTTCTTTTTAATGCCCATTACAGTGCAGGTTTACGAGTAATTGATATCACTGATCCCAGCAAAATGCCTGAAATCGCATACAGCCGTCACAGCACATCCACGAAGCTGTTCAGTGGAACATGGGGCTGCTATCCCTGGTTCAAGTCCGGTTTGATTGTTCACGGTGATTTTGATGCCGGAATTTATATTGAAAGACTGGATGCTTCCGTTTCAGCCAAGTACCCTAATCCAGAAGATTCCCGCTTCTCAATTGCCTCCATGCCGAATAATGTCCTAAATTTGCGCCTTTCCAAAACTGGACCCTATGTGCTGTCTATTTATAATCCTGCCGGTAAGGAAATGTTACATCTTCCTGGCAATGGCGAGTCCCGTAATCAAACCTTGAATCTCGGCAATAGCCAATTGGCTTCAGGAAATTATGTAGCGCGCGTCCGCCAGGATTCCCATGCCATTAGCGCTCCTATCCTTATGGGTAATTAAAATTGTCTGGCAAAGCCTTTTTGGTTTTCATTGGAGTCGTGTTGTTCACGACTCCTTTTTTCCTTAAGGTGCAGGCACATTGCGGTAAAGTTTCTCCCTCGGTGGAAATGCAGTATCCCACTCCAGGGATGTCCATCCAAAAGGCCTGTTACGCCGACTATGAGCTTTGTTTTGTTGATACTTTCTATTCGGAAAAATTACGCTTAGAGTTGGTTAATAATTATGCCAAGTACAAATATGCAATGATTGCATACGTTGACAGCGTTTACAATTTTCTCACCTTTGACTCCACCTTTTATCATGGCGCTTTGTATTATATCGATACAGTGCAATCTGAGAGTGTTTGGATCAGTTTTGTGGATTCATTAAAAGGGCATTTTCCTGTGACAAAAAAGAGTTATAAGGATAACTGGAATGTTGTTCCGGGCAACCCATTTGCCACTACGTATACTCCAATGATTGACACACCTTTTGTTGCGATGTTTACTGTGTATGACAGCATTCGGGACCTGGGAATTGGCCCTATGGACGGCTGCTACTTCGAACCCTCAACTTATAGCATTGTAGGAAATGCAGTGCATAAAAAAGGGCTAGTGGGTGATCGTATGCCAGGGGTGTCCGTACCGTGGGCAGATTTTCTGCTTGGAATTGGACACAGCTCCATGGCAGTGCCTCCTGTCCGAGTGGGGCACACGCGCATTTTAAATCCACTTGGGGCTCGTCGCCCCACGTTACTCACACCCGGTCCATATCGTTTCGACTTACGTGGCCGGCGATTCCCGCAGGTACAAATAAACAAGACCTCACCATGGGCCTGGTCTTTTCCGGCGAGTATAAAATGAGGCTCAACCATTCATTCTATTTTATTCCTTCCATTTTTATTTTGACGGCTTGCTTTTCGGATCGCAATCCCGTTAAGCCTTCTTCAGATTTTCCTACCAGCGTAACCGGACTCAGTTTTGCATCCAGCGCCCAAACTTTGGACCTAACTGACGGCGCCACGGTGACTTTGGACGCCAAACCGGTAAAAAAGACTTTGCATGGGGTAGAGGTCAGGATGCTCGGCTATAATGGGTCGATTCCGGGCCCAATCATCCGAGTTAAACAGGGCACGGAAATCACTGTGCGTCTCAAAAACCATTCCGGCCTTCCAACCAGCCTGCATGCCCATGGGGTACGCATGGATTATCTCATGGATGGCACATCCAGTTCTCAACAGCCGATAGCCGATGGGGATAGCTTTACTTATCACATCAAGTTTCCGGATCCGGGGCTTTACTGGTATCACGCTCATGAACGGGAAGATTACTCTCAGGAAATGGGACTCTATGGCAATATCCTCGTTGTCCCAGCGGACAGTGCGTATTGGCGCCCAACCAATCGCGACCAGATCCTTATGTTGGATGATTTTTACCTGGACTCGGCTACGTCTACTGCTCCCTTCAAGGTGAATGAAACCAATTTTACTATGATGGGCCGATACGGAAATCTCTATCTCATCAATGGAGATACCGCTTTTAATATGACCGTTAAACGTAAGGAAGTGGTGCGCTTTTATGCCACCAATTCTTGCAATACCCGAACATTGAACATTGGCTTAACCGACTCCGGAAATATTGTCCGAAAAATCAAAGTCGTTGGCTCCGATAATGGTCAATACGAATATTTTGACAAAGATGCCGAAACCATTATCGCTCCTGGCGAGCGGAAGATTTTTGAAGGTTACTTCGATAAAGCTGGCACGGTATCAATTACCCATCATATGCTGAAAACAGTCTACAACAAAGACTCACTCGTTGTTTTGGGCCACATCACGGTATTGCCGGATTCCGTCGACACGCCTTTTGGCGCTACATTTTTAGCCGAGGACAGCAGCCTGCAGACCATAAAGAGCATCGATTCCGTGCGTTCTTTATGCAGCCCATTGATTCCACCAACTAAATTTCTGCTTTTTACCGGAAAGAGTGGAAAAATGATAGGCATGAAAGTATCCGCTGCACAAGGGGAGCCAATCAGCACCGAGGCCAAGGGCATTGAATGGGTGGACAATATGCTGCCGATGAATGCGGCCTCAACCACGCAAACAGCACAATGGATTATCCGTGACACGGTTACAAAATTAGAAAACCATGAAATACTCTGGAATTTCAACCGGGGTGAAAAAGTGAAAATCCGGATCCAAAATGATCCTAATGCATTTCACTTAATGCCGCACCCAATTCATTTTCATGGGCAACGATTTCTAGTGGTGGCTGTAAACGGCAAGCCTAATTTAAACATGGCGTGGAAGGACACCTATCTAGTAGGTATGCGGGAAGTTACGGATATCCTGCTCGATGCCAGCAATCCCGGTGGATGGATGGCGCATTGTCATATTTCCGAACATGCTGAAGACATGATGATGTTTTCGTTCTATGTAAAATAGACGTAACTGACGCGTTAACTCCGTTTTGAAATGTATCTATAAGTAAACGGGCATGCTGACGGTAAGTTGCGGTGGCATTGCCGGGGCCTCTTTAAAGGTGACGAGCACCCGCACCTGATACCCTTGGGTCGGGGACTGCTGGTTGCCAGGTTTCCAGATAAAACGCCCAGTTCCAATTTCATGAATGAGGGAGCTAGCTTTCGGCGAAATAAGGCCCAGACCTAAGGATCCGCCTACTTCCTGCAGTTGGACATCAGCAATTTGACTGGCTGAACCTTCCAATTCGGAAAAGTCCAAAACCAATTCAAAGGTGGAGATATTATTTTCGATTTCAATAGTGGCGAGTTCCGTCAATGGGCGTAGTAGTTTGCAGTCAAAGGAATAATTCGGGGTTACCGTAAAATTTTGTTTGGTGGCAATGAATCCACCTACAGTGTTGGTATTTGCGAAAATATGGGAAAGGGCTAAAAGGGTAAATATCGAAAAGGTCCGGATAGGTATGCCATTATATTTCATATTTGCTCGCTCCTTTGGTGAACCTTTGGAACTTAGCATTGTTGTCGGATTAGGCTATTTCCGCAAAATCCGAAAAAACGGAGTTTTTTGCGTTGTTAATGATGGAGTTTTGAAATTTTGGTCCGTTGCGAATTGATTAATGAGGATAGATTAAATCCATGAACAATAAAACCGGATCTCTCATTTTCAGAGTATTCATTGCGTCATGGCTGTTTGCAGTCACAACCCCTCCTGCGCAAACACAAGCTCGCTTTGACTGTTTTTATCCACAGGATGCTTTTTTGGTTCCCATTGCGCAGAAGACGCAATTGCAAACATTACTGGACCTGCACAAGGTTATCCGACTTGAACCCGGTGATTACCTAAAGGGAAATTCGCTTTCCGCACTGGTTGTCAAAAGCAACTATCGCATTTATGGTATTGCAACAACTCTTCCGAATATCACTATCGAACCGGGCACGGAAAATGCAGTCATCAGCTCGATCCACGCGTCCTTAAATTTTCCAACCAGCACTACAGCAATAACGCGGCATAACTTGTTTCGACGGATAACCTACGGTCACATTACAGTTACAAATGCAATGGTAGAAGACAACTTCTTCACCGACATTTCCTGGAATGGAATCGATGTCGATACGCGTCAGAGCGGATACTTTAAAAATAATCGCATTCTCCGATTTGTTTCTCAAATTGACGCCTCACCGGCTAATCCGGTCATTCGATTTCGCGGAGATCTCGCTCGAAAATCCGGTGGTAATGTCCTTGCCGCCGGAGTTTTTCTGGGAACACCTTCAAATTATTTTGATAACCAATACGGCTTGAGCCTGCTATGCCCAACCAATGAATCCTACGCCCGTGCCGATGATCCGTTTATGGAAACGGGTGCAATGGGTAAGTTCACCATTTGGCAAGCTGCCGGCCTGAATTCGTCGGGCCGATCCTTTATTTCCAATGCCGATGAATCCGTTATTTATGGATTTGATCAAAATACCCAAAAGCAGCCGCTGGCCATTCTGGGCCCCAATCAAGCTGCGTCCATGTACATGGGTTCCGTATTGCCATTGGCTGGCATTACAGACCAAGCTACGACCCCTTTTCGTGTCTATGGTATGGATGGCGGAAATGAGGTCGTCAAAACAGTGAGCATTGATGGAAAAACTAATCCGACGTCCATCACCACCGTCCAAGCGGAAAAAGTTCGCTCTATGTTGATGAAGCCGCAAGGTCCAGCTTGGGAAGCTCCGGTATTCAATGCGATTGCCAATCCCGGGGGAGTGGATTGGAGCCTGAACCGCGATAAAAAGACTTCAGCATCGGCGGAACTGCAAGCCCGAATAAATTCTGAAGGCTTGGTGATACTGTCGAAGGGCACTTATTATCTGGACAAGCCTTTGATATTGGGGCGGCGCAGCAAGGGACTTTTAGGGGCCGGTCAGGACCAGACTGTGCTGATTGCCATGCGCCCGGATATGAATTTAATTGAAATGGACAGCATTCCCCTGAACGATCCGGAAGCGACTGGATTGACGCTTACCGA
This sequence comes from Fibrobacteria bacterium, assembly GCA_043721115.1. GTDB lineage: Bacteria > Fibrobacterota > Fibrobacteria > UBA11236 > UBA11236 > Chersky-265. The sequence goes on from JAYSRH010000068.1 coordinate 13,637, forward strand.
TTTGACCTTGCAAGGTGGTAACAATGGGATATTCCAGAAATGGCGCGGTGGAAAGAATCTTCAATTTTATGACTGCTTGGTTTCGAATGTCACTTTCAGGGACATGTCTGAGTCTGGGCTGCAATTCACGGAAATATATGCTTGGGACAATAATATTTTTGATGATTTGACATTCTATAAATGTGCGAGTGGATTCAAACAAAATACCGTAATTGTAGCAGGTCAAAACGATGCGTCACCTACCTTGAATTACATGGACAAGGTAACTTTCCAGCACTGCCGTTTTGTGGAATGCGGAAAGGCACTGGACATGCTTTCTGGTCGGGCGTGTGGAGGCAACTGGTTTATGAATTGTAGATTCGAAGGAAATTCAGAATATGTGTGGCGCGCCAACCATTATCCCATTAATTTTATGAATTGCGATTTTATTGGCAATGCCGGGTCGCCCGTGGTACATAATGATGCGCCGCTCACCATAACTGGCTGTCGATTTGAAAATGGTGCATTTAGTTCCACCTCCTTTGTGAATTCATCCAGCTCCCTGGTCATCGCAGAAACCAATTTTAAGGGCACTGGAAGCACCACGATCACGCCGATTACGCCATCAGCTTTCTTGGCTCCAGCCCTGACTAATCCAGACAACTATAGACATTATCGAGAGCGGCGCTTTTTTATCTATAACTCCGTTTCCTCCGTGGCCATCGGCGGCGTACGCAATGCCATGCTTTTCAATAACGCCCTTGAAAAAGATACAGTCCTAGCTAAAGAATGGGTCAACGTGATCGATTCCGTGTCCACAGTAC
>JAYSRH010000069.1:0-14395 GCA_043721115.1 Fibrobacteria bacterium
CTGGCAACCATGCCTTGAAGTTCAGATTAAAGTGATACCACGAAAAAGTGGACCATCCCATTGTTTTATTCATGCCAGACTCCCGGAGCAATCGATCAAAATGTTATGCATTCAAAATTGAGGCAAACAAGTAAGTTAAATCACAATAAAATATCAGTCAAACCGTCCCTATAGACGTTTTGTCAAGAGAAAATGTTCCATCAATTTTTAAAACTCTATGAAACCTGCCAAAAAAGGCGCATTCACAGATTGGGGAATCGCAAGCAAACGACTGGAAAGAATTCCGACAGTGTACAAAGGTGCCGGATGTAACATTCGAACTTCTAGCCTACGAGCTCCGTCTGCGAACGATTCTTTGCATACAGCATCGACGCATGCCCCTGCAAAAACTCATCCACATGCCGCGCACATTCCCGGCCCTCGGATATCGCCCACACAACCAAAGACTGACCGCGACGCATATCACCGGCTACATAAACGCCTTCAACGGAAGTTTCGTATCGGCCATCGGCCTTAACATTGCCGCGCTCATCCTTTTCAACTCCAAGCTGCTCCAGCAACCCAAGCGGCTCTGGATAGAGAAAACCCATCGCGAGGAAAACCAACTCCGCCTTCATAAAAAATTCCGAGCCCGGAATCTCTACAGGCCTGCCGCCCGTCCATTCTAGGCGCACACAATTGATGCCTTTGAGGTTTCCATTTTCATCTTTGACGAATTCCTTGGATTGCACGGACCAGTCTCTTTCACAACCCTCTGCTTGCGACGAAGATGTGCTGAGCATTCGGGGACCCGGATGATTGGGCCATGCCGTCTCTACCGTGCGAGCAGGCGGAGGTTTTGGCAACAGTTCAATTTGTGTAACCGAGGCGGCGCCTTGCCGTATGGAGGTGCCGACGCAATCCGATCCCGTGTCCCCGCCGCCAATCACTACCACATGTTTGCCGGTAGCCATAATGGTTTCGGCAGCTGGAATGGTATCGCCAGCCACGCGCTTATTGCTCTGCGTCAAAAAAGGAATGGCAAAATGCACACCCTTGGCATCGCGTCCAAGAATGGGAAGATCGCGGGCTGCGGTAGAACCGCCGGCCAGGACAATAGCATCGAATTTTTGTTTGAGATCGGATACGGGAATGCTCACGCCGATATTGGCATTGGTCACAAACTTGACGCCTTCCTTCTCCATGATTTCGACGCGGCGGGCAACATGCTTTTTGTCCAATTTGAAATCGGGAATGCCATATCGCAGCAGTCCGCCAATGCGGTCGGCGCGTTCATACACGGTAACATGATGGCCGGCTTTGTTCAATTGGTCCGCGGCTGCGAGCCCGGCTGGCCCGGAACCCACTACGGCCACGCTTTTTTCAGTGCGAAATACTGGCGGCTGCGGATCCATCCAGCCTTGGGCATACGCAAAATCGATGATGGACACTTCGATATTCTTGATCGTCACCGGCGGTTTATTGATACCGAGAACACAGGCGGATTCGCAAGGCGCGGGGCAAATGCGTCCGGTAAATTCCGGAAAGTTATTGGTGCTGAGCAAAGTTTTCAGCGCTGCCTGCCACTTGCCGTTGTAGACCTGATCATTGAAGTCAGGAATGATATTGCCAAGCGGACAGCCGGTGTGGCAGAAGGGCACGCCACAATCCATACAACGCGCCCCTTGGGACTCCAATTCTTCTTTGGCAAGCGGTACGGCAAATTCCTGATAATTTTTGACGCGGGATTCCACCGGCAAATAGTTTGGTGTCTTGCGATCGATTTCTTTGAACCCGGTAACCTTACCCATTTTAATTCTTCCCTTTCGCGGCATTTTCCAGCGCCAAGTCCGCCAAGGCCCGCTTATAATCGCGGGGCATGACTTTGATAAACTTGGACACGTTTCCCTTCCAATCCGCCAAGATATCCTTAGCGGATTTGCTGCCGGTATATTCCAGATGTTTTTCAATCATGCCCTGAAGTTCCATGGACTCTTCAGCCAGTGTGATTTCTTCGAGCTCGACCATTTCCTTATTGATGCGCCCTGCACTCTTACCATAGGGATCCCATAAGTAAGCGATGCCACCGCTCATGCCAGCTGCAAAGTTTTTTCCGATTTCACCGAGGACGATGCAACGTCCTCCAGTCATATACTCCGCACCGTGATCGCCGCAGCTTTCCACTACCACCCGGGCGCCGGAATTTCTGACGCAGAAGCGCTCCCCGGCCATACCGAGCACGTACGCAACACCAGCGGTGGCCCCATAGAATGACACATTACCGATAATGACATTATCACGAGGCACAAATGTGGACTTGCGTGGCGGGTACAGGATCAGTTTTCCGCCCGAGAGCCCCTTGCCAAAATAATCGTTGGCCTTGCCTTCCAGCTCCAAAGTCAAACCACGGGCTGCGAACGCTCCAAAACTTTGACCAGCCGATCCCGTAAACTTGAATTTAATCGTGTCTTCTAAAAGCCCATCTTCACCATATTTTCTGGAAATGTTCGAGGAAAGTATGGTGCCCACCGTGCGATTGACATTACGAATCGTGAATTCCGCCTGCACTGGTTTGGCCTCTTCCAGCGCGGACTTGGCAGCTTCCATGAGTTTCCAATCCAAGGCTTTTTCAAGACCATGGTCCTGGCGCTCACAGCAAAATGTTCCGATGCCCTTATGGGTCTCGGCCATGTTGTACAGCAATTTATTGAGGTCGAGCTGCTTGGCTTTCCAATGCTTGACTTCCCGGCGCGGTGCCAATTTATCCACGCGGCCCACCATCTCGTTGATGGTTCGGAATCCCAACATGGCCATGTGTTCCCGTAAATCCTGGGCTAGGAATCGGAAGTAATTGACCACATGATCGGCTTCCCCACTAAAAAGCTTCCGCAGATCCGGATCCTGAGTCGCAACGCCCACCGGGCAAGTATTCAAATGACACTTGCGCATCATGATGCAGCCCAGCACCACCAAACCAGCAGTAGCCACGCCCCATTCTTCAGCACCGAGCAAAGTTGCAATGGCAATGTCTCGGCCCGTACGCAGTTGGCCATCCGTTTGCAGGACCACGCGCGCGCGCAAACCGTTTTTGATGAGCACTTGATGGGCTTCGGACAAACCCAGTTCCCATGGCAAACCCGCGTGCTTGATGGACGTGAGCGGCGACGCTCCTGTTCCACCATCATGGCCGGAAATGAGGATGACATCCGAATGCGCCTTCGCCACACCGGCCGCTACAGTACCCACGCCTACCTCGGCCACCAGCTTAACGGCGATCCGGGCCCGGTCATTGCTGTTCTTCAGATCATAAATCAGCTGGGCCAAATCCTCGATGGAATATATATCGTGATGCGGAGGCGGCGAAATGAGCCCCACTCCCGCAGTGGAATGACGCGTCTTGGCGATGGACTTGTCCACCTTCCAACCGGGCAGCTGTCCGCCTTCACCGGGCTTGGCACCCTGGGCCATCTTGATTTGCAATTCATCCGCGTTCACCAAATAGTTGGAGGTTACCCCAAATCGGCCCGAGGCAACTTGCTTGATGGACGAGCGCATGCTATCACCATTTGCCATAGGCGCAAAACGCGAAGCGTCTTCCCCACCTTCACCGGTATTGCTTTTTCCACCGATGCGGTTCATGGCAATGGCCATGGTGGTATGCGCTTCCCAGCTAATTGAACCATAGGACATGGCTCCGCTGGCAAATCGCTTGAGAATGCTTTCCACTGACTCCACGGTGTCGATGGGAATGGGCGTTACCCCTTGGAATTCCAATAGCCCGCGGATGGTATACAAGTTTTTAGACTGATCATCGACCAGCTTGCTGAATTCCTTATACGTATTGTAATTGTTGGTCCTGGCGGAATGTTGCAGCTTATGTATGGTATCGGGATTGAACAGATGTCGCTCGCCCCTTTGCCGCCATTGATATTGCCCGCCCACTTCCAATTCAGTTCCATTGTCTTCACCCGATTCCGGATAGGCAAAGCGGTGGCGGAGCAGGGTTTCCTCTTCCAAAGTATTCAGGTCGATGCCGCCCAGACGGGAAATGGTTCCCGTAAAATATTCTTCGATAACATCCGTACTCAGGCCTACGGCTTCGAAAATCTGCGCGCCGATATAGGACTGGATGGTCGAGATACCCATTTTGGAAATGACTTTAAGCAAGCCCTTGTTGATAGACTTGAGCATCAGCAACTGCGCTTTTTCGGAAGTTAGGCCTTCCTTAAGCAGTCTGCGCCGCCGCATATCCTCAATGGTCTCAAAGGCAAGATACGGATTGATGGCACTGGCGCCATAGCCTAAAAGCAAGGCGAAGTGATGCACTTCCCGAGCCTCACCGGTTTCAATGATGATGCCGCATTGCGACCGCGTTCCCTCGCGAATGAGGTGATGGTGCACGGCCGAAACCGCCAGCAAAGAAGGAATAGCCGCATGATCTGAATCTATAGGCTTATCGGACAGAACGATGACGTTGTAACCTTCTTGTACTGCTTCAGAAGCATGACGACGGATGCGTTCCAAGGCATTTTGCAGGCGATTCTCACCACCCGAAGCCTTAAAAACGATGGGAATAGTTTTGGCTTGAAAATGATTCTTATCCACCCACCGCAAGCGTTCCAAATCATCGTTGGTGAGCACGGGCTGCGGCAACTCGATGACGCGGCAATGCTTTTCCGTTTCATCCAACAAATTGTCTTCCTTACCTACAAAGGAAGTCAGTGACATGACCATCTCTTCCCTATCTTTGTCGATGGGCGGATTGGTGACTTGGGCGAACAATTGATGGAAATAATCGAACAGATTGCGCGACTTGTCGGACAGCACGGCGAGCGGCGCATCATTGCCCATGGAGCCGAGCGCTTCTTCGCCCGAGTTGACCATAGGCGCCATAAGGATACGCAGGTCTTCCAGTGAATAACCAAAAGTTTTCTGCCGTTTCAGCACCGTTTCCGGATCCGGCTGCCGAATTTCCCGTGGCGGTTTTAGGCTGGAAATTTCGATTTTATTCTTGGCCAGCCACTTCGCATAGGGTTTGCGAGATGCGATGCGATGCTTGATTTCGTCATCGGGAATGATTCGGCCTTCTTCCAAACTCACCACGAACATGCGCCCTGGCTGCAAACGCCCCTTAAGCTTGATGGTCTCGGCAGGGAATTCCAACACTCCGGCTTCCGATGCCATGATTAATATGTCATCATTGTTAAGTTGGTAACGGGAGGGACGCAGTCCATTCCGATCCAAGGTGGCACCGATAACCTGGCCATCCGTAAAGGCCACGGATGCGGGACCGTCCCACGGTTCCATCAAGGTTCCATGGTACTCGTAAAAAGCTTTTTTTTCCGGACTCATCTCCGGATCCTTCTCCCAGGCTTCCGGAATAACCATCATCATCACATGCGGTAAAGAGCGACCAGACATGACCAAAAGTTCAATCACATTGTCCAGCTTGGCTGAATCCGAACCGCGGGCATCAATAATGGGCAGTAACTTCTTGATTTCGTCCGGCGTAAAAAGCTTTGACTTTAACAAGGATTCCCGTGACTTCATCCAGTTTTCATTGCCGCGCAGCGTATTGATTTCACCGTTGTGAGCAATGTACCGGAAGGGATGAGCCAATGGCCAAGTGGGAAACGTATTGGTGGAAAAACGGCTGTGCACCAATGCCAGCGCAGATTCGTAGGTGTCATCGTTTAAATCCGGAAAGTAATGCATCACCTGTGGGGACAAGAATAATCCCTTGTATACGATGGTCCGCCACGAAAGCGAACCCACATAAAAAGTATCGCTGCCGGGCAAACCGCTTTCCCGGATCATGCGTTCGGAATATTTTCGGATTACATAAAGCTTGCGCTCAAACGCCTCTCCATCCTTGGCATTCTTACCGCGCTTGATAAAAACCTGATAATGCGCCGGTTCAGTGCGTATAACTGAAGTGCCAAGTTCCGAATTGTTGGTAGGAATGGCCCGCCATCCGATTATGGCTTGACCGCTCTCTTCAACGCATCTCGCAAATACCTTTTGGATTTCCTTGCGGTCTCCGTCGGATTTGGGTAGGAACATTTGCCCCACGCCATAATCACCAGGATGGGGTAAAGAAAAGCCCAGCTCCACCGACTTCTTAAGAAAGAAAGCATGCGGGATTTGGGTGATAATGCCTGCGCCGTCACCGGAATTCCATTCGGCTCCGGCGGCACCGCGGTGCTCCATGTTGACCAAGAGCTGAATGCCTTTGGCCACGATATCATGGGATTTCTTTCCTTTAATATGAACGACAAAGCCAACGCCACAGGCATCGTGTTCGTTCTGGCAATCGTATAAGCCTTCCTGTTCCGGAAATCCTAGAGCCTTCATGATTCTCTTCCTACCTTAACCGATGGGTATAAGCTCTTTATAAATCAGCAACTTATACGAAACGTTCATTTTAAAAAAACCGCATTAAAGTCCGATTGAATATTCTGGCCATCAGCTTGGCCGAATCGCCTCGGGTTGCAGCTGGCAAAAATAGGAAGTATTCCGGATTTTTCACCCTATTTTATAGGGAAGCCAAAAAAGTCCGTAGGGGAGCGGGACCACCTTGCCAAATCGATTCGGGGGCCAATAAGAGCCTTTTAACATCAATGGTCCAGATTTCCCAGGCCTTCAACTCCACTTCTTGGGCCAATTGACCGGATCCCCAACCGGAATACCCTAAAAACATGCGCAATGCCTGCGTATCGGCATCGAGCACCCCTTCTTGCTCACTCCAATCGCCCCCCAAATAGACACTTGGTGAAACACAAATTGAGCCGGGAACCGGCTCCTCCGTAACCTGTAAAATTTGCAATTCTTCCGGCTGCACAGGTCCGCCAATATAAACCCTCTGCTTGCGTCCAGTATCCCCAGCCCAGGCCATAGGTTTGTCGAATATTTCGGATAGCGGCATATGCGACGGCCTATTCAGGACCAGACCGTAAGACCCTTCATTCCCGTGCTGGCAGATTAAAACGGCCGCTGCTTGGAAATTTGGATCCGACATATCTAGAGCCAAAAGCAAAGCGCCCGATTTGAGTTTTCCCACATTTTCAGACGGCTGCGATTCGCCGGGGGTGCGATGGGATTTGGACATATTGGGAATATAGAAATTGAGGGTGTTGGAGTATTCCGGCCGTGTAGCCGAACTCAAGAGGCCATGCATACGCAAATAACCCCTTGGGTTCTTTTGTAAAACACGCTCTTTTTAGGCCAATAACTTGAAAGAATTCCCTCAAGCCATCCACTTGATTACCGATACCTAAAAGAGGGAGCAAAAAATGGAAAACCAATCGCATGCCACAGATGACCGAATCCTCGGAAGAGGGTTGTCCAACACTTCACGGGTTCGCAAAGAAATCCGGTCTTGCAATCACCCTGCCTGCAAAAAGCGTTTCGAGGGTTCGCCGACCTCCCTTTATTGCACCGATCACCGCACCCGCAAAAGCCGTGCAGAACGATTCGTCCCCAAAGTCCTTCCCAAGCCAGAAGCGTTTAACCTTGTCATTGAACCGAGCAGCATTCAGCCTGTGCAAAAGACCATGGCATGCTCACTGCCCCAATGTGGACGCAATTACACCTTTACTATTTACCAGGATCACAATATCTATCCCAGGTACTGCGATTTGCACCGCACGGAATATAAACGCGTGCATTTCCAAAGAATGTTAAACACCGGCCGCAAGCCCGATTTTACAGCGTCACAATTTGAGAAATGGTCTGATTACGAAATGCAATTCGAGGAATACGCATTGCTGCAACCTCATGTAGTTCCCTTTCCACCAAAAAAGCCACGTGGGCAGATTCACTAGGATTTTTTCTGGCCTATAAAGGCTCAGATTCGAGTAGCCGGCATAGCGCCCGGCGCACTGGTGCGGCATAGCGACCGCACCAGCAATTGAGCGGAGCGAGTCCATCTCGCTCCGCTTTTTTTCTGCCATTTTTTCGAGATGAAACTACGGAGTTTCGATTTTAGTCATTTTTGATAGGGACGTCCCAGGATAAAATCCAAATTAGCCCCAAATTGGACACGAAAACATAAAACTTGCCCATGTTGAGCCTTTCAATATTCAAAAAATTGTCACTTTAAGCTACATTACACTGGACACGTTTTCCGAAGTCGAAACTCAGGACCATTTCCTCGTGTTTTGCCTGTTGGAACCACTTAAAAATTTGGGAATACGATAAGATGCCTTCACTGATCATCTATTTTATGTTTGGCCTTTATGCTCTAGCCTCGATTGGGCTGTTTACCTACGGCATCAATTGTTACTGGCTTCTGGCTTTATTTCTGAAGAATAAGCGTAAAGAGGTCGTGCATGACCGCAGAAAAATACGCCGTTTCTATTCCGAAGATGGCCTGGCCAAGCTTCCTATAGTAACGACTCAGCTCCCTGTTTATAATGAGAGGAATGTGATAGAGCGCCTGATCCGGTCAGTATGCGCGATGGAATACCCCGCCGACCGACATGAAATTCAAGTACTGGACGATTCTACAGATGGTTCCGAAAAAATCTCGGCGAGATTAGTGGCCGAAATGCGCGCCAAGGGCCATGACATCGTGCTCATTCACCGCACCAATCGCCATGATTATAAGGCTGGAGCCCTGAATGATGGCATGCAGGTATGTAAGGGCGAATTCATCGCCATCTTCGACGCGGATTTTGTTCCGCCAACCGACTACCTAATGCGCTGCGTTCCATTCCTCTGTATTGACAAGGAAATTGGCCTGGTACAAGCCCGTTGGGGACATCTCAATTCCCAAGAATCATCTTTGACACTGGCCCAAAGCATCGGCATCGACGGCCATTTTGTAATTGAGCAAAGCGCACGTTCTTGGGGCCGCTTGTTCATGAACTTTAACGGCACGGCCGGTATCTGGAGAAAGACTGCCATTGAAACCTCGGGCGGCTGGCAAGGCGATATGCTAACGGAGGATATGGATTTATCCTACCGGGCGCAATTGCACGGCTGGCGCATGAAGTTCTTGTATGACGTGGTGGTTCCGGCAGAACTTCCTTCCGACATCAATGCATTCAAGTCCCAACAGTTTCGCTGGGCCAAAGGCTCGATTCAAACCGCCATGAAACTGTTGCCGCAGGTCATGAAATCCGATGTGCCTTTAAAAGTCAAGCTGCAAAGCGTTTTACACACCACGCATTACGCCATTCATCCTTTGATGCTCCTTACGGCATTGCTGGCGCTACCCTTACTGTACTGGTTTCCATTCAAGGTCAGCACCTCCGCCTTTACTGGGCTATGCGTACTTATCCTAATTTCCTCTCTCGCGCCTTCCATCCTTTATTTAGTGGCGCAAAGAGTGTCCCGAAAAAATTGGAAGAGCCGAATCCTGTCCTTGCCTACCTTGATGGCGCTGGGCGTTGGTGTGGCGTTGAACAATACCCGTGCCGTTCTATCTGCCTTGTCCGGTCAGAAGGGCGCATTTATCCGCACCCCTAAAGCCGGCGACAAGACAGTACAGGTCTACAAATCCAAATTTCCCTATGCTTCGATTTTTGAGCTTGCCATTGGCATTTATTGTTTCATCGGGTTTATGCAATACACCAGTGCCGAGAAATACCTTGTGGGGCCCTTCCTGGGCTTGTATGCCGTTGGTTTTACTGTCGTGGGCTGCATGTCGCTGTCCCACTATTTGAAGAAGCTTTATTTGGTCAAGTTTACCGCTGTTACTGTTCTCAAAGAGGCTTAGTCTTCTGGGCCAGGGCTGGGTTCAGCATTGGGCCCGGTAGAAGCGCATGTGCCCACGCTACTGTACTGCCTTGGCGTGGCCTTCTGCGTTTATTGGTGGTTCTGCGTCGAAGGCAAATTAAGCCTAAGCACACTGCAAGTGATTCTATTGGGTGTGTTTCTTAGACTTTGCTTACTCCCCATGCCCGCCTGTGATGACATGTACCGGTATATTTGGGAAGGGAAAATTCTCGGCCTAGGCTTCAATCCATTTCAACTGTCCCCGGATTCGCCTGCTCTGGCGCATTTTCGCGATTCGAATTGGGCTCTCATCAATCATCCGAATCTCCCCACCCTTTATCCACCCGTTGCAGAAGCCATCTTTGCTCTCCTTGCCAGAATCCATCCAACGGAATGGCTTTTTAAATCGGCATTCATCGCCTTCGATGTGGCGTCTTGCTTGATGCTTCGACTCATTATTTTAAACCACGAAGCTGCCAATGCAGCGACTCGATCCCGCATTTTGGCCATTTATTTTCTGAATCCATTATTGGTGCTGGAAATTGCGGGCCGAGGTCATTTCGACAGTCTGCCTATTTTCTTCAATCTCGTTTTTTTCTGGTCGTTACAAATTGAAAAAGCAGGATCGCCGATTGCCCTGGCTTTGGGTGCCTTGTCTAAAATCAATTCTCTGGCACTACTGCCCCTGCTATTCTTTCGACTCCCCATTAAACGGGCCTTGGCATGGAGCCTGGCATTGGCTGCATTAATTTTTGCCTCCTTTCTAGCCACTGGAATGTTCCACATCCTCGGTCGATTCACCACCTATTTTCATTACAATAGCATGGTCCCTTTTGTAATTGAAAAAACCCTGCCATTTTTTCCGTCCGTCGTCCAAAGGGAAATAGGCTGGTTCCTTATGGCGGTTTGCGCCGCCTTCCTGTTCGTTCGCCTTCGACATGCCAGCTTAGCGCAGCAAGCATTAGGGTTCATGGGACTATTGCTGGTATTTTCTCCAACGTTGCACTCCTGGTATTTGCTTTGGATCCTGCCTTTTGCCGCCCTCACTGTTTCGCGGTTCTGGCTGCTGCTCTCAGGCACTATCATGATCACTTATCTCGTCTACGGTCGCGCCTATGTTACGGGTCAATGGTTGGAAATCCCGTGGTTAAGGCTCCCTGAATTCCTTCCTCCCATTGCACTATGGCTATTTCTGAAAACCAAAACACAACGCCCCTTAGCATAGTTTGCGTCATCATCCCTGCGCTTAATGAAGAGCGGGCGATTGTGGCTGTGCTCGGTGCCATCCCGCAGGCAATTCACGAAGTTATTGTCGTAGACAATGGCAGTACGGACGGAACGGCATCCGCAGCCCGCAGCCAGCGGGCTACAGTAGTTTACGAGCCACAGCGCGGCTACGGTGCTGCGTGCTTATGCGGAATGCGAGCCCTTCATAAGAACACGGATGTCGTTGTATTTTTGGACGGGGACAATAGCGATTACCCAGAAGAAATGCAAAGCCTATTGAACCCCATTCAATCCAATCAGGCTGACCTGGTAATCGGTTCCCGGGTGCTGGGCAAACGCGAAAAAGGGGCGTTATTACCGGTGGCTATTTTCGGAAATTGGCTTTCCACTCGATTGGTCAAATGGGGTTGGGGATTTTCCTATTCTGATCTTGGGCCTTTCCGGGCAATTCGTTATCAAGCCTTAATGGCGATGGGCATGTCCGATCGTGATTTTGGATGGACTATAGAAATGCAAGTGAAAGCTTTGAACATGGGCTTACGAGTATGCGAAGTACCCGTATCGTACCGGAAACGCATCGGGACATCCAAGATATCGGGAACCGTACTCGGCAGTTATCGGGCTGGCAAGAAAATCCTTTACCTGATTGGCCGGGAGTGGCTGAAAAAGACGCGACAAAGTTAGATTGTAACGATGGCTAGAATACTCTATCCCCTTTCCGTAGACCTCAGCGGCAAGCCCGTTCTTGTGGTGGGCGCCGGCGCGGTCGCGGCCCGCAAACTGGGTGAACTGATTCGCTGCGGTGCGGATCTCACGGTAGTTGCTCCAGAATCCAATGCCGGTGTGGAACGTTATCTGGCAGGATTAAAATTCTTACAGCGACCCTTCCAGGCTGGAGACGAATTGGGCTATTACCTGGTTTTCGCCTGCACCAATCATCCCGAAGTAAACGCGCTAATCGCAAACCTGTGCCGTAAGGCAAATATTCTTTGTAACCGGGCCGATGACAGCGAGGCAGCCAGTTTCCACGTACCCGGTGTGCTACGTCAAGGGTCGGTTACCGTAACCGTCAGCACCGGAGGCGCCGCTCCGGGCCTGACCCGTCTGTTGAAGCGCAGCCTTTCCCAGTTCATCGGCGTGGAAGTGGCGCTGTTAGCAGACCTAATCGGTGAATTTAGGCAAGCGCTCCGATCAGGACCCAAAGCCTCCGAGGCCGCCGTCATTCTGGAACGGCTTCCCTACCGAAATCTTTTGGAGAATATCAAAAATCTAGGGACACCGGCCATCAAGGCATATCTCCAAAAATTGCTTCTCGCTGATGAGCAAGACATGCACAGTTTGACGACTGCAACAGCCTTCCCTGCCTTGTCCCCCACCCTAGCGGACTCAGTGATTCCGATCCATCCCGTGTTTTTAGTCGGAGCGGGGCCAGGACATCCGGGATTACTGACACAACTGGCTGCAGAAACTCTGCGCAAAGCCGAGGTCATCCTTCACGACCGACTCATTCCAGAAGAAATATTGCATCTGGCGCCACCGGATTGCCAATTGATCCCGGCAGGAAAACGTGGTCATTTCGAATCTGCGCGACAAGAGGAAATTGAGACACAAATGGTGCGGGCAGCCCTGGAGGGAAAGCGGGTGGTGCGACTGAAGGGTGGCGACCCATTTATATTCGGTCGGGGTTGGGAAGAAGTTTTGGCATTGGAAGCCCATGGCATTCCCTGGTCGGTCATTCCCGGTGTCAGCTCTACAACGGCCGCCCCAGCTTGGGCCGGTATACCACTCACTCATCGGGGGGTGGCCCGCTCCTATGCCGTCATGTCCGGCATGGCCTATTCCCAAACCAATACGGAAATTCCGCATGCAGATACCATTGTGCTGGTGATGGGTTTGCAACGCCTCGCGGAAATCGTTCCTGCTTTTATAAGCCAGGGTTGGGAGGCCAATACGCCTGTGGCAGCCATTCAAAATGCCACCATGCCGGATCAACGGGTATGCCGTTCTACGCTGTCCCGCATTGGCGAAGAAACCGCCCGCCTGGGATTTGACTCTCCCACTTTGCTCGTAATCGGCAAGGTAGTGGGCCTCTCCCAGCGGTAAGACTTAAGGTCTCTTACTACCTTTACCCGCATCATGGATAAGCCCAAAACCTTCTATATCACTACGCCCATCTACTATGTCAACGACACGCCTCATATTGGGCACGCCTACACTACTATCCTAGCGGACGTTCTCACGCGTTTTCATAAACTGGCGGGTGACGAAACCTTCTTTCTCACGGGTACGGACGAGCACGGGCAAAAGGTACAGCAAGCTGCCGATAAGCGCGGTATGCCCCCGCAGGAGCATTGCGATCTGTACTCGCGCCGATTTCTAGAGGCCTGGGAGAAGTTGAATATCGGTTTCGACCAATTCATTCGCACCACAGACTCCAAACATGTTCAATTTGTACAAGGCGTACTTAAAACCTTGTGGGACAAGGGCCAGATTTATGAACAGGAATATGAAGGTTGGTATTCGGTAGGTGAAGAGCGGTTTTTTACTGAAAAGGAACTGGTGGACGGAAAGGATCCTATCAGTGGAAGACCCGTGGAAAAAATCCGCGAGAAAAATTATTTCTTTAAAATGTCGGCCTATCAAACATGGCTGATTGAATACATCGATACACATCCGGATTTTATCCTTCCTGAGTTCCGGCGCAATGAAGTGCTGGGTTTCCTGCGGCAACCTTTGAATGATTTGTGCATCAGCCGTCCCAAGGCCAGGCTTTCCTGGGGTATTACTTTGCCGTTTGATCCCGATTATGTTGCCTATGTGTGGGTGGACGCCCTATTCAATTATCAAAGCGGCGTGTCCGGAAAAACTTTTCCAAGCGGACAACCCATCTGGCCCGCCGACTACCATCTCATCGGAAAAGATATTCTGACCACCCATGCCGTTTACTGGACCACGATGCTCAAAGCCCTCGACTGCCCCATGCCCAAGCATATTCTGGCGCATGGATGGTGGCTTTTCGACAATGCCCGCATGAGCAAGACAACAGGAAATGTGGTCAATCCCTTGGACATGAAAGATGTGTACGGCGTGGATGCCTTTCGCTATTTCTTAATTCGCGAAATGGTAGTGGGTCAAGATGCCTCCTTCAACGAAGTGGCTCTGGTCAATCGCATCAACTCGGATTTGGCGAATGATGTGGGTAATGGCCTGAGCCGTATTTTAAAACTCGCGGCCACGGGACTGGAAAGTCGGCTCCAACCGGTAGCTTCACCGGATGGCGAGGAAGCGCAGTTGAAACAATGCGCGGAAGAAACCATCCTGTCCACTTTGGAAAAGGTACGCAGCTTAAAACTTTCCTTTGCCGTCGAGGACACGCTAAAATTAATCCGAGCCGTGAACCGCTACCTAGAAGTCAAGGCACCTTGGAAATTGGCGAAGGAAGGGGACGCAGGCCGGGAGCGTTTGAATA
>JAYSRH010000070.1:0-14355 GCA_043721115.1 Fibrobacteria bacterium
CTACAGAACAATTAAACAATGCTCTCGACCGGCTGGGCGTGCATGACGTCGCCCATCCCAAAAATCTGGTCGACACTTTGTTTAAAAATGTTAAGGAAAAAGGCCTTTTGTGCGCAGCCTTGGTCGTGTCCGAATCCCGATTACGAGCGAGTCCGGATCCTGTTGGGGTACTGCAGCATCTGGGCCAGTTTTTGGAAGTTGTGCCCGATGCGGATTATTTCATACGCCAGATGCTGAACCATCCCCATCTGCATGCCATATTGATCAAAGCCTTTGGCCATAGCGAATATCTCACGCAGATTTTATTGCAACATCCGGAATACCTGCTGGCACTGGGTACACCGCGCGCTTTGGAAAAGCCAAAATTGTGGTCCGAGTTTCAAAACGAAATCAAAACCTGGATAGGCCTTCCGATTGCCGATGCTGAAAGCAATGGAGAGGACCGGAACTTTGACTTGGCCCTGGAAAACCTTCGCCGTTACCGCAATCGAGAATATTTACGCATTGGCTTACGGGATATTTTTCTGGGTGAACCTTTGCAAAGGATTACCGCGGAAATCAGTCAGCTGACCAATGCTTTGGTACATGCCATTTTCAAGCTGACCATGGTAAAGGCCGGGACGGATCCTTTGGCAAATGCGATGGCTATTATCGCCTTGGGAAAACTGGGCGGCAATGAACTCAATTACAGTTCGGATATCGATATCGTGTTTCTTTATGATGCGGACAAAATCGAGGGCGCGCAGCAGGTGGCGTTGGAAGCCTGGGCTCGGCTATTTGTCGCGGCGGCTAGCGAACCGGGATTGCATGGCAAGCTGTTTCGCATTGACGCACAATTGCGACCCTATGGTCTTCATAGTCCTTTAATCGGTTCCATCACCTATTTTCGAGAGTATTATCAAAACTCCGCCGCGGGATGGGAATTGCAATCTTGGCTAAAAGCTCGGCCCTTAGTCGGAAATTTTACAATGGCGAGTGAGATGGTAGAATTTATTCAACGGCTGGCAGTCTCCCCGCTGAACCGAGAAAAAATCGAAGTCAGTATGCAACAGATTCGCAAACTGGGTTTGGAAAAATTGCGCCAGGAGGACCGCCTATTTACCGAGGTGAAACTCGGACCGGGCGGGATTCGCACAATCGAATTCTATGCACAATACCAGCAAATCCTGCATGGACAGGACCATCCAGAACTCATCTCTGGAAATACATTATCCGTTTTGGCTCGACTGTTTCGCTATCGGTTGATCAGCCATACCTATTATGACTTGCTGAGCAAGAGCTACACGTTCCTTCGGCGCATCGAGCATGTTTTGCAATTACAGGGCCTGCAGCAGCGTCATGAGCTACCGACCTCTCCGGAGGAATTGGAAAAATTGTCCAAACGGATGGGCTTTGAAGAGCGCGCAGGGCAAACTGCATCGTCTCAATTCAGGTCCCGTTATCGTCAACACATGCTGCCTTTGCTGGAAGTTTCCAGCGCTTTATTCGCATACGAAACTAATATTCCCGGTGAATCTGAGGAGAAAAAATGAATAAACGTCAGGGTCCGCCGGGCCAAAACGATAGACGACCGGTTCGCCCTTTTCAAAAACAAAAGCGCTTAGCGGCCCCACCTTCCAAACTTGAATTGGGAAGATTGATGACCCTCTATGGAGTCCCGTTACCCGCCCCAACTTTAGACAAGCTCTGGGCCTATCATCAACTTCTTCGCGCCAATAATGGAGACCAGGATTTGACGCGCTTGATCGGGTTCGATACGATCGCCCAACGCCATTATGCAGATTGTATGATCCTGCAAGGGATTATGCGAGGCAAGTGGCCTTCGTCGCTGGTTGATGTGGGTAGCGGCGCCGGATTTCCTGGCATTATGATCAAATTGATGTCACCGGGAACGACAATTGTGCTCGCTGAACCCAGGCCGCGCCGAGTGCAATTCCTGGAAATGGTAATCAAAGAATTGGGCCTACGCGGTATCAGTGTGTTTGGGCATAAAGTCACTTCGAGGAGTCTGACTCGACCTTTCGGCGGAGTGATTACGCGCGCTTTTGAAACCATTGAGAGCACATTGCCACGCTTGGGCGGCTGCCTGGGAGTCGGTGGCAAAGCGATTTTTATGAAAGGGCCCAAGGCAGCGGAAGAAGTAGCCGCTTTCAATAATGACGAATACCGGATTCTGCGAAATCACGCCTATCGTATTCCCAATACCACTCAAGACCGTGTGTTGGTGGTTTTGGAACGCACCAAAGTTCCGGCAGCGGGGACTGGCAGCGTCTACACCCCAGAGCAAGAAGCTGATTTTGCTGATTCGGACTCCGAAGGTGGGTAACCGCAAAGAGACGCTGGCCGCCATGCTGGCCGAGCAAGGATTTGGCTCGCGAAAGGAATGCGGGCGCTTGGTCTGGGCGGGATTAGTTGAAGTGGGTTATCAGGATGGAGCAGGCCTGGTTTGGCGGAAAGCGGAATTGCCGAACGAGACGCTTACTCCTGATGGCTTGTTTCTGCGGGTGGATGGATTGACTCTACCCTATTTCAAAAATATGTATATCGCCATGCATAAACCGATTGATACGGAATGCAGCCATGCTCCATCGCATTATCCCAGTATTTTTTCACTCTTACCGGAACCCTTTCTAAATCGGGGTGTCGAAGCGGTAGGGCGTCTAGATGCCGATACTACAGGACTGATACTGCTTACGGACTCGGGGCCATTCAATCATTTTTTTACTTCACCTAAGCGGCATGTGCCCAAAACATATCGCGTCGGTGCCAAACACTCCATCACCCCTGAGCAAAAGACCAAATTGGAAGCGGGCGTCTCGCTTCGCAGTGAAACGGTGCCAACGCTTCCTGCCAAAATCAAACTCATTGGTGAAAAGGAATGCGAAATGACTTTAGAAGAGGGCAAGTACCATCAAGTCAAACGGATGTTTGGAGCCGTAGGCAATCGCGTGGAATCGATTCACCGCGTTGCAATAGGAAACTTTCGACTTGAGGCCACGCTGGAATCCGGCGGATGGCGATTTTTGGAAGCGGACGATCTTGCTGCATTGGGATTTAAGGGGATATGATCCATGTCTGGTGAAAAAGAATCGACTCCGGAAGCCAAGGATGGATTGACCGGTAATCCGGATACCGATCCGGCAGCCAAATTGTTAATGGATGCGCCGCTCGAAGGACGAGAACGTCTGCTTTTAATTGAAGGCGGATGTGGAAAGCTCGCGGCGCACTTTGCCCCACGATTTAAGCAAGTTATCAATCAAAATATGCTGTACCGCAACCACCGTATTGCGCAGGAGATGTTAATCGAAAAAACGATCTCCAATGTCGTTTGCCAATTGAGCGACATCCCCAACTCCAAGCCGAGTGGCGACGTGACACCTGTACCCTTTGATGAAATCATTTTTAGACTAGGACGAGGAACGGCTCTTATCAATGCCGCCCTTATCGAAGCGTTCAACCTTTTGCGCGTGGGTGGCAGTCTTTGGGTATCCGGACACAATCAAGAAGGCATTAAAAGTTTTTCGAAAAGGACCGAAGCCCATTTTGGCAATGCACATCTGCTCCGAATTAAATCCTCGTGCCGGTTATTAAAATTCCAAAAGATAGCGGACCAACCAGCAAGACCGCTAGATGGTGCAGGCTATTTTACCTACGGGGATCTGGAAATCGAGATTCCCAAATTGGGCAAGCTGGTTTATTCCAGTAAACCGGGTGTTTTTTCCTACCGGGCCACGGATATCGGCACGGCATTATTGGCTAAATATTTACCGGATTGCACTGGTTTGACTGTTCTGGATTTAGGCTGCGGAAGTGGCGTCCTGTCTTTAGCCGCCTGTAAATTAGGCTCCAATTCCGTTTTAGCAGCAGACGTCAACGTTGTTGCCACAACTTGCGCCACGCATAATTTCAATCGTTACCAGGTACCCGCCGCTTCACTCTGCACAAATCTTACCGAGGGTATTGATGGAGAATTTGACATGGTCTTTTCCAATCCACCCTTTCATCATGGAAGCGAAACGGACTATTCCTTCCCAGGAAAAATTCTGGATGCCATTTTGCCGAGGCTGAAAACAGGTGGAACCGTCTTTCTCGTGGCCAATCGATTTTTGAACTACATGACCCAAGCGGCCTCCCGGTTCCAATCAACGGAAGTTTTAAGCCGGGAACAAGGGTATTGTGTGTACCGGTTCGTGAAATAGTTTGAATTCGGTATTGCCCCGGGTTTTCATGGGGTGATAAAATAACCACCATGAGATGGTACCGCGCAGGTTTCCCGGGCCTGCTGTTAATGGCGCTTTTAGGTGGTGGATGCAATCTATTTACGGACACTTCCGGCATTGGAGCAAAAACTGCCGACGAACATATTCTGGAAGGCCAGATCCTACTTCAAAAAGCCAAGTATACCGAAGCAGAAGCCCATTTCCTGACAGCTATCAAAATTGATTCCTCCAAATCGGAGGGGTATTATGGGGCTGCCAAATGCGAACTTCTGAACCAGCATATCAATATGTTCAAATTGGTGCAGTCCTTTCAGGAAAATGATGGCAAGAGTATCCCCTTTTTGGGCGAACCCGATTCCGTCAAAGACAAGATTTATGTAGCCAATAACGGTATCAATCGGTATTTGAACATTTTGGTGGACAGGGAGAAAGCTGGAAAAAGCGATGGAAAGGTTCCCGTGCGCAGCTTTTCCGCGGACTTTGCCCTATCTTCCGCCATTGAAGCCATTCTCTCCTTAGCCGATTTCAATAGTGATGGCCGTATCGATATTCGTGACAATATCCTCAATGGAATCATCGATTTCACCGACCCAAGCAAACTCAATCCCGACAGCATCATGGCCAACATCGCGGATTTGAAAAACGACACTATAAAAATAGCGGCCCTCAACAACCTATTAGGAAAATCCCAGGAGCTGTTGGCGAAGAGTGACAAGGCCATCGACCTTTTTCTGAATTCCGTTCTGGATAAATCAGACACCTTGGGCAACTGTCCACCATCGGATACAGTTTGTCAAAAATTACACCAGCAAACGGCCGGACTCGACAAGGATAAAGTAGGCGATTCAGCCATTGTCCAAGTCAAGAAATTCATACAGGACGCGGGTTCAACTATGCTTATTTACAAAGTCTTTGATCGGGATGACAATGACGGCGATGGTTGCATTGACGAAGAATTTCTGGACGGTATCGACAACGATGGAGACGCAAGAATTGATGAAGATTCACGCGGTGCGCCTGATTCCATAGGGAATGCTCATTTCTATGGAGATAAGGACGGCGCCGATAACAATCTGAATGGCAAAAATGATGAAACTGCCGAGGCGGAATTTCATCTTCGCTATCTTAAGTCCTTTGAGGTGGTTCCACTGCTATTGCATCCGGATCGCAAAGGCCAAATTTTCTGGTCCGCGGGCGGAACCGGAGGTTTGGATACCCGAAAAATGGTTTTGGTAATACTCGATTCCACTGCAACTCCCAAGCTTGTCGATTCCGTAACGACCTTCGATTTGTGTACAGGTTCCGTAACGGGTTTTAAAAAGGCCAAATAAAATGCGCCCGTCAGTAGCTATTGGATTTTGTTTTTTAACGGCTTCGCTTGCAACCGCCGTGCGTGGACCACAATATCTGAGTGGCCGAGCATTGGGAATGGGCAATGCCTTTGTAGGGCTTTCGGATGACTATAGTGGCATCTATTACAATCCGGCCGGCCTGGCGCATCTGAATTCAGCCATGGACGCAGGTATGGCCCTCAAATTCGACCTGGGTGATTTTTTTGGCATCGCCGGTGATGGATTGAATATCGCAGGTGCGCACACTAATAGCCTTACTAGCCTAGACAGCATGGCAGGCGACAACACCATAGTCGACGACATCATGATTTTCGACAGAAGACAAATTGGCTTCGGAACCATGCCGGAAATGCATTTTGCGGCTCGTAGCAGCGACCCAGATTTTCCTCTAGGAGTCGGTGCCGCGTGGTTCCTTGGTTCCCAAGGTCGATTCATGCTGGACAAGGGGATCTATATTCCTGCTGCACATGCCTTGGTACGCACTGATCTGGTATTTAAATTAGCCGGTGCCGTTGAACCCATTCCTGGCTTATGTTTAGGCCTGTCTCCGACTCTGGCCACTTACAGCACCTTTTCGCAATCCCTTTCCCTTCAGGAATATTCCACCGCCGCCGATACCTTAACGGCCCGTATTGATAGAGAAAAGGCCAAAATTTATCGTCCAGGTTTTGGATTGGGGTTTTCGGGAGGAATACTGTACGATATTATCCCCACAGAACTAAAAATAGGCGCCGTCGCGTACAATCTTTTTCTCACCATGGACAAGGATCGGGTTCCGGTCACCTACAGTGTTGGACTGGCCTATCTTCCGGCGATTCTGAGAAAACAAGGCATGTTGCGATATGTGAATTTCGATCTCGATATTGAAGATGTTTTTGGACCTGGGTACTTTTTGGGAAAGCTGAACATGGGAGCGGAAATGAATCTGAGTTTGGCACAGTTGCGTGGTGGATTCAAGGGCGGCTACCCGTGTTATGGACTGGTGCTCAACCTACTCATGGTGCAGATGGAATTCACTTCATGGGCTGAAGAAGCCGGCCTGTACGTGGGCCAACTCGAGGATCGGCATTATTTAATGGGACTTCGGCTGGGAATTTAATCGGTGAATTTTTACCTGGGCGGCTGGGCTTGGCTCAGTTAGCGGCTTAGATTGAAGCCTACCCGTACGTTGTTATTCTGCTCAAAATTATAAACCCATTCATACGACATATCCACCGCTAAGCGCATGCCCAAATAGCGATAGGCAATACCACTGCCCAATGAGAGGCGGTGGGAAGCTTCGTTGGTGAATAGATTTCTGGCATACCCAATCCGCATGGCTAGCAAGTCGTGCACGTATTCTTTTGCCCAAGAATCCGGGAGCATTTCCAAAGGGACTATTTCAACACCGGAAGCAAGCCGGGATCTGCCGTCGTGATACAGGGTTGGTTCAAAGTCGACAACTAAATCGATAAAGGGATCTGGATCGAAAAGAATTCCGTACTTGAGCGATACTGGTACATATTCCGCGTATTGGCCAAGTGTTGTATTCGCCTCATTTCGCGTGTCCCAGGAAATCCGGGAAAGAATATCCTTCATGGCAATACCTAATACATATTTTGGGCCAAAGGGCTGCACGGTCGCGCCGATGTCAAAGCCAAGCAATCCAAGTGCAGTACCGGTGACTTGATGTCCCATGGTGGTTTCATTGTCACGGAATTCAGTGCCGCCCCCGCCAGTACCGGCGAAGCGCAGTTTGTAATTCCCTCCCAAGTGTACCCATCCTTTACTGATAGCCACTCCCAAGAGCACTTCATTTTCCGAATAGATTTCATCTCCGTTTTGTAGCCAAGCTGCACCGAGCACAAAAGGATGATTGGGCAATCGATAGGTGCCGGAAGTGAAATGATACGGCACCAAACTATACATATTTGAATAATAATACCCGCCGGTCCATTTCTCAGTTACTGCCATGGCAGCCGGATTGTAAATGATGGCCTCCGCTCCAGTGGGCGCAGCGGTTTGAGCGCCTGCCAATCCCGTTCCGCGGCCACCTATGGCTATGGGCGCGAAAGCTCCGGGATTTCCGGAAACGTCCACAGCCCAAACCTGTGCAATCGCCAACAAGAAAACCGGGATCAGCCATCCAATTTTTAAGAACGGGATCATTTCAGCATCACCACTTTCTTCAAGTATTCCTTGCTGCCTTGTCCATCCTTGACAATAAGCTTGATCAAATACCGTCCATTTCGGCACGCCAATCCCTTGCTATCATGCCCATCCCATACATAGGGTCCCAGTGCATTTCGCCGATCGGATGAATTCAGTGCTGCTTTCTTTAAACCCGGTTTGACCACATCCCCTTTGCTTAATTGCGACTCATGGCTTTCGTAAACCTTGTCTCCCATCATATTGTAAACCTCGACACGCACGCCAACTTGACTGGAAACATCGGATGAAACTTTATAGCTGAGCTGTAAGCCCCAAGGATCCTCGGAAGAAAAGGGATTCGGCGCAAAGCTGAAATCATAGGCTCCAAGTGGCAAGCTACCCATGATTACAGCATACTTTGAAAAACTGTACACTTTTCCATCCACAGAAGTATCTGATTTTGCACTGTCCACTTTTTCCCAAGCCAACCTACTGGAATTCCAATGCCCCAGATAAACCCAAGCCCGACGCGCAATGCCTTCACTTACAGGCATTTTTAGGACTGCGCCACTATCCGCTTTAAAAGGTTGGCTTTCCGACAAATCAATATCCAGAATTTCACCCACCACTTCCTGCTGCGGCGACGAACGTAGAAGCCCACTAACCTTGGGCTTTTTTACACTGACGGTAAAGGCTTTGCTAAGACCGGCCAAATTAAAATCCAGACTTGTCCCTTCTCCATTGGATACCACAACACGGCCAATGGACGCGGGAACAACTTGCGCAAAAGTTGTCAGATTAGTTTGGAATCGGAACGCACCAAAAATGGTTGCGCCTGAATTTGTAAGGCCAATGGGCAAGGTATCATAGATGCGAAGCGTAGCGCCGCGAGCCACAGTAGAATCAGGTAAAAACAAGCCCTGTTGCCCTAGCCTACCAACGGCCGAGTCGGCACCCAAGGACCAGCGTGGTGCGATATTGAAGACTCGACCATCCAAAGTTCTAGCAAAAGCGGAAAACAAGTAACCGGATTCTGTACGATTGGATAGCAGTAGGGATGCGCCATCCTCTTCCAACTCGCGATTTTCCTTGACGTATTTAATGCCAATGGAAACCGGAAGCAAATCTTCAATGCGAAGGTACAGACTTTTATTCAAACTCACCTTGCCCATGTGCACGGAACAAATAACTTTAAAAAGGGAATCGTAAGGAACAGCTCCCCCATGAAAGCGGCAAACTCGCGGAGTTTCGGAAGTCGGATCCAGCGATAGTCCAAAGGCTTTAGCCAGCGCAGGATCGGAAAATTTCCAGCTTATGCTAAAATCCGGATCTCCTTGCCCAGCTTTTAAATCGAAATAGGCGTTGAGATTTCGGCCCTTTTCTCCCTTAACTTGCACCTGAAAGACATCTTTGGCCCCCAAAGTATACAGCGATGTATCCGCTTCAAGGCGCTGAGGCTGCAAAGTAATTGAAGACAACAAGAAGGGATCGCGCAATGAAAAATTTCCCGGCGACTGGATATCGGAATACCCAATGGCAGCCTTGCTGTAATGGGTATCTGTGGGTGTAACGACCTTGACCCGAACACCTATTGGTGAAAACAAAGCATGATAGTATTGGTACACCCCAGCGCGCAATTGCCCGGGAAATTTGCCTAGGAATCCACCTGCCACGGAATCCATTTTCAGGCTTTGCCAAGTCGGATCTCCAGTAAAGCGGTAATAGAGACTGCATCGGACAGTGGGAATGGGTTTTAAGGAATCCAATCGGAGGACTTTTACGGAAAAATCTGCGGCAATGGTAGAATCTGCAATGGGCACCGAGAAAAAGGTTTCGGAAAGGGTATCCGTCCGGATACTATCTTCACCTAGTGAAATAAAATAGGGCGAAAAAGGAATGAGATGACTTTCTGCATCCTTTACCGTTACTTCATAAGCACCGGGTTTCAATTTTGCGGCACTGGCATATAGACCAACAGTGTCGGCATTTTCCGGAATTTTTTGGCCGTTCAAACTGAGGTCTACCCCTTTGCCGCGGCTGCCATTGTCTGTAATGACAACACGGATCTGACTAGTCGGATAATCCAGAGATGCGTGGAGGATGGAATTCAAAGCCGTCAGCTCCACCACCTTGACCCTATCCGTAAAACCTTCGCGTTTAACGCGCAAGGTATAAGCTGTCGGCCAACGTAGATTTCGAAAGGAGTTGGGTGCCTTTCCAGTAAGTGAAAATTGCAAACTGTCATCGGGGTGGAAAGGTTGGAGCGCTAGAAAAAGTCCGGTCAAGGTATCCTTGCCTTCCTTGACAACCACGTCTATTTCTCCAGTGAACTTATAGTCTGCAGTAAGTGCCACATCCTGAACAGCGGAGCCGTCAGGATCTAGATACACCGGCAGACTCGACCTCGGTAGATAGCCTTCTTTGGCAATATCCAAATATGCCGGTGAAGACAATCCGGACGGCAGCGCCAACTCGAAACGACCTAAATTGTCTGCGGTATCGGATACAGGTAAAGGATTCGGCACGGATTGGCCAAACAAAGTTTGGGCGGACAAGGACACGATGGCTCCCGTTACGGGAAGATTGGTGACGGCATCCCGTACCACTCCAAGAATTCTATTGCGTCCCCGTACCAATACCAAGTTTTGCGACTTCATTCCTTTCCCAGAATAATTGAAAACAGGAACAGGCACTGCGGTAAATCCAATCTTGGCAGCGGACAATTTAATGGTACCGGCGGGTTGACCCTCGAAATTAAATTGACCACCGCAATTGGTTTCCTGTATTATCGAATCTGTAGCAGTTACCAATTTCACAGTTGCGGTCACAGCCTGACCTCCTTCATCAACTACCCTACCGCCAATGCCAGCTGATATCCCATCCAAGAGGAATGGATTAGCTACCACAGTTGCGCCCTTAATCACAGCAATTGAAACCGGTTTAGGAGGTCCATAACCCATGCTTTCCACGCTTAAATCGTATTTTCCTGAAACCAGGCCCATTATCACATATCGGCCTACAGAATCACTGACCGTAAATGACGCCAGACCGGTAACGGTGCTACGCGCGGAAACCAAAGCACCCGCAATCGGTATGGCCGCGCCTCCCACACCCGATTGGACCAAACCCGAAATGGTTCCGAAAAGATCCAATACGGGATCGATTCTTTTGGTCAATGCGCCATTGGCTTGAAAGGAAACAGAAATGGAGCTTCGGGTACCGCTCAATGCCTGGAGCGAATAATCATTCCGATTGTGCAATCCACTTATGGCATAATAGCCACCAAATATTGTGGTGGCTTGATTAAATTGACCGGTAGCGGAGTGAATTAAATTCAATCGTACACCTGCCGTTCCACCTTCTATGCGTCCCAATATTCCACCAGGAAGGGGTTGCAAAACAATGTTTCGACTCTGTGACTGCAGATCCCCTTGGATGGAATCGATAAAGGGAGCGTACCCGGGTAAGGTCAGACTGATCTGGTATTTTCGGCCATTGGCTACACCAGCTAGAAAATATTGCCCCAGAGAATTTACGGTATCGCGAAGGGTGTCTGTTGACGAAGTTAAAATGACCACGGATCCCGGCAATGTACGGCTCGCGAGTCCACCGGCATTTCTATCGAGACCGGAATCCCGCACCGTGCCGTAGACTCCACCTTCCACTTTGCTTAACACCAGATTTACTGTAATCGAAGTGTCTCCAGAAAGCGAAACGGTCACTTCTGGCCCCCCTTTATAGCTCGCTTTGCCGGCTGCTAAGGTAAACGTGCCGCGCGCCAAATTTAGGATTTGGATTTTACCGGAGAGTGTCAAACCCAAAATCTTGCCATTCAGTATCACTTCGGCTCCATTCACTTGCAATCCTTCTTGGTCCTTAACTATTGCTGTAAGGGCAGTAGTATGGACTTTGACGACGAGGCTCAACGCAGTATCTTTTTCCTTAAGAAAAACAGCGAATTCCTGATTATCATACTCGGCTGCATTCAGTAAGGTGGCCAGCGTAATCGCTTGATTGGCGGGAACACCAAGGAGATTTACTTTCCCTTCCGACGAAGTCGTCAGCGTGTCGAGTTTTTTTGCTACAGCTGCAACGATTTTACATCCTGCCAGGACCTTGCCTTCTGAACTTGTTACAGTCAAGGCTACATTGAGCTTCAAAGTTTTCAGCTTAAAAACCAGCCCTGTCTTGGTCTCACCCACATTTACTGACATGTTGGTATCCATGGAAGTGGCACCAGCTTTGGAGGCACGGAGGGATAATTCCGAACTTGCCCCGGCCACGCCCAAAACCTTGAACGTGCCATTAGGTTGCGATACAGCCGTCAAAGCATTGTTGCTACCACTGATTCGAATCAATGCGCCTTCTACTGGGGCATCATCAAGTGTCACGGTACCCGCTACACTGGCTTGTCTGGAAAGTGTTTGCAAATTAGCTGTGATAGGTGATTCTGTATTTAATCCAAGGGCAAAAGTCGTGTCCTTGGCATCGTACTCTCCGGTAGGCGGTTTGCAGGCGAGCCTATAGTCTTCGCCAGCGGGAACATCCGCGAAATTAAATCTTCCGTCACTGGACGAATTCGTTTTCATGAGATCGCGTGCAGTGCTGAGTTCCAAAGGCAGGCCAGAAATGGACTGACCGGCTTGGTTCAAAATTTTACCGGTCAGACGAAAGACTGCGGGTAGCAAAGTCGGATTGAATTCCTGACTGGAAACAATGGAGAGCACCGGAGTTTGTGTCGAGCCGGATAATTTATACCCAGGGGCCGTGATGGATAAGGTATAGTCATCGGCAGGCAAGGAGGGAATGGAATATTTTCCCGTTCCAGCGCAAATTCCATAGGCCCGGTTACCCAATTTACCCAGAAGTGAAATTCGGATCCCAGAGGCCGCAGCCACGCCCGTCACCGTGCCTGCAAGGCTACCCGTATTCTTGATCATCGAAAAATCCAAAGAATTTAAATTCCCGGAATTGGTGAGAGTTTGTTGTTCCCAAATCCTGTTGGCACTATAGCCGGCCTGTACGGCGGAAACGGAATAGACGCCAGCCGGCAATTTATTGATCGTATACTTTCCGTCCACACCTGTGGTTCCGGAACGGGAAATTCCAAAGGCATTGGCCGAAATCGAAACTCCGGACTGCGGTATTCCTGATGCGCTTACAAGGCCGGAGAGCACGCCATGATTGGAAGCAATAACAATTTCAACATTGGATAATTGGCCAGAAACCATGGTCAAGGAAGCCAGCTTGCCGTCGGAATACCCCTCGGCCGAGGCGGACAAACTGTATGTTCCAGCGGGTATCTCTTCACCGGAAAACCGACCGTCAGCATCCGTGGTAAACGAGCCTCCTCCAGCCCCCGGCGACACTCCAATCAAGGCCACCACAGCTCCCAAAACACCGACTCCATCTGACGTTATCCTGCCAGCCAATTTTCCAACCGATGGAATCAATGTATCAGCGGTTGAAGCGGAATTGTCTCCCAGTACCAATTGTACCGAGCGTGTTACCGTGCGATAACCGGTTTTGGTAAAGCTCAGGGAATAGGTTCCTGTTCCAAGAGAAAGTGAATAGAGCCCGGAAAAATCAGTATTTGAAAATTGAACTTCTCCAGCCTTCTCGGCTGTGATTTTAACTGAAGCTAATAGAACTCCTCGATTGTCCAGGACCCGGCCCCGATACGTTGCGCCTGCTTTAGCAAGATTGAAATTTAGCACGCGGCTTGTGCCGCGAAAGAGGGTATCCGTGGTCAGAGTAGAGCCTTGGTATCCGGGACAGGAGGCCGTCAGCAAATATCTATTACCGGCTTGCAGAGACAGAGAGTATTGTCCAAGCGGATCCGTAACTGTCTGGCCCGTCAGTGCGCTATTGGATTCATTATGATAGACTACGTTGCAGCCACTTAAACTCGCATTACCGGAAACCAAACTCCCGGAAATGCCGCCCTGATCGGGAAGCAGTCGAAGATTAGCGTCGAGAATGGTGCCACCTGCAGGTAGCGACACTGTCAGGCTCTGGTCTAGGGCGAAGCCTTCCTTGAACGCCGTGATTTGGTATTCTCCGCTTGGAAGAGAAAGAATATAAGCTCCTGTAGCATCGGTCAGCTGCGAAAACGATTCCAGAGTGTTTTGGTTTACGGCCTTTATTTGGGCTTGAACCACACCAGCGCCACCTGCTAAGGCACCGCCCTTTACGACACCGGCATTGCCGGTTGCCTGGAAATCGATATTGAAAACGGTATCACCGGAATTGACTGGAACGGTATACACGCGCGTAACCAAATACCCTTCCTTTGATGCTTGCACGGTATGGGTGCCGGCATTGACGGACAACAAATAGTATCCAGAATTATCGCTCAAAGTCACGGCGTCCCCGGCGACAATTTTCATTCCAGCCAGTCCGGAACCATTAACTATAGTCCGGCCCGCAACAAAGGAATGGTTCGCATTCAGGATGAAGGCGACCCCTTGGACGGTTTTGGAAATATCCAACAAAAACTTCTGCGCTGTCTCCGATGAATACCCCTTGGCCGATGCAGTCAGAATCCAATCGCCTGCAGGTAAACTGATTTCAAAATTGCCTTGATTGTCACTGACAACGCTGCGGATAGGTCCTGCTTTGGGTGTGGCTTGAATAAGCACTCCGAGTAAACC
>JAYSRH010000071.1:0-2055 GCA_043721115.1 Fibrobacteria bacterium
CCGGGTACCAGCACCCGACCCGTCTTGGGGCAGGAGTCATGCTTGAAAAATTCCTCCAGGATGGGACTGACCTTTCCCAGATCCCACACATCCTTTTTGGCTTTGTACAAGTCTTCCCAATATTCCGGCAAGTTTTGAGTCAGCATCAGGCTACCTTCTTCTGTTCTGTGGCCAATTGTCCGCAAGCCGCATAGATATCGGGCCCGCGGGGTCGCCGACGCAGGACTTGGAAGTCGCCTTGCGCCAGGATTCTTTCAAACTCTAAAATTTCTTCATCAGACGGCGGTTCCATTTCAGGATTGCCCCGGTTCAATGGAATCAAATTGATTTTGCAATTTCGGTTAGCGGCGATGCGTTTGAGTTCGCGCGCGGCTTCCGGTGTGCAGGTCTTGTTCTTAATGAGTATGTACTCAAAAGTAAGCCTTTGGCCGGTGATGTGAATATATTCATCCGCGGTTTTGAGCAAGGTCTCGATGGGATAGCGGCGATTCACTGGCATGATTTCGGAACGCACCGCATCATTGCTTCCGTTGAGGCTGATGGCGAGTTTAAAGTCTGGTGCGCGCACGGCCCATTCCAGAATTTTTGGAGCGATGCCGGAGGTGGAAACGGTAATTTTATCCTTCGCTATCCCAAAACCCTCTGGAGAATTGAGTGTGTCACACGCTTGAGCCACATTCTCTAAGTTAAGCAGCGGCTCACCCATGCCCATGAATATGACATTGGAGACGCGCGCGGTTGGACCTTCTTTTTCTTTCAGGAAGCGGGTTACAAAATGAACCTGCTCCAGGATTTCTCCCAAAGTTAGGTTGCGGATAAAGCCCATGGTTGCCGTTCGGCAAAAGGTGCATCCCATAGCACATCCGATTTGCGATGAAACACATACGGAACGTCGGTCTTCTGTTGGGATGAGAACCGTTTCAAAAAAGTGGCCTTCATGTGTGGCAAAAACCCATTTTTGGGTGCCGTCCTTGGAAAGTTGGGAGGTTTTAACCTCAAGTACGCTGCAATTGGCTGTGGCGTCCAAGCTTTCAACGAGGGATTTGGGCAGATTGCTCATTTTCCGAAAATCGGTTTCCAGGTTCTGAAAGACCCAATTGTGGATTTGCTTGGCCCTAAAGGCGGGCTGGTCCATGGAAACGACCAAGGCTTCCAGGTCCGGAAGGCTCATACCTAGAATGTTCAGCTTGGTCATGCGCGCAGAATTTAACAAAAATTACCCACCTTGCTTAGTGCTCGGGGCGGATGAATGCATCGGAAGCCTTTAAACACCTGCCTAATATCGAATACACCTCCAATTTATACTTTATAATCTCAATATGTCGCAGGACTCCATCACATCCGAAGGCCGTTCCGGGGATGAACCCCAGGCTGCCGTGGCATTGATCCGAACGTCTGGATCGGACCCGGAATTCCTGCTTTTAAGGCGTGCGGTCCGTCCTGAGGACCCTTGGTCCGGGCATTTTGCCCTTCCGGGAGGCCGGCGTGAGACCGAAGACCAGGCTATCTTGGACACCGCCATCCGGGAGGCTTTTGAGGAGTGCGGGATAGCTCTAAAACCGTGGCATCTGGTTGAACCTTTGCCATTGGCCATCGCCGGAGGTTGGCTTGGACGACCATTGGTGGTCGCACCTTTTTTATTTGAAGTGGAAGAAAAGCCCCCACTTTTTCTTCAGGATCAGGAAATCGCCGAGTACCATTGGCTGGCCCTCAGCTATCTTCTCGACCCCGTGAATCGCAGCAATGCGGCTTTGAGCGGCAACCATCCGGAAGTCCTGTTTCCCTGCATACGTGTGGGTACGGGAGCCATCTGGGGGTTTACCTTCGGCGTGCTGAATTCCATTTTGGAACTGAATTAAAGTGTCCAAGATTCTACTTCTTGATTACGACTACACCTTGTACCCATCCACTTTGACGACACTCAAAGCCGTCGATGAACGCATCAACTTGTATATCCAAACCTTTCTAGGCTATTCGCCTGAGGCGGCAGATGCAGCCCGGCTTCAGTTGTGGGAGAAATACGGCACTACCTTGAAGGGATTGGAAGAGCAACAC
>JAYSRH010000072.1:0-5080 GCA_043721115.1 Fibrobacteria bacterium
GCTCTGCCTGTCCATTCCATATGCTCAGGTTACTTGGCAGACCACTCACACCAGCATTAAAGGTTACAATAGTGGATTCTGCGATCTGGTCCACGCAAGCTTGCGGGTAAAGGTTTTCCCAGCCTATTTGGATGTAGAGGAAGATGTGGAATTGGCTCCAGTGGGTGTGGTACAGGCCGGAAATGATTCGAAAACGCTGGAAATTATGGGAAATTTTACGCTGCCTTCTGGTGCTGCGATTACCGGTGCATTGCTCTGGGACGGCACGCATGTTTTAGCTGGGACGCTGCTGGATAGGACCCAAGCGGATAGTCTTTACAATTCATTAGTGGAAAGAAATTCCACTCCTCCCGCTCGTCCATTGGATCCTCTCATTCTGGAAGCCTTGGGCAAGGATGCCTACCGCTTCCGGATTTACCCGGCTGAAACGGCGCATACCCGTCATCTCCGACTTCGGTACCAATTGCCACCCACCATAGGGGCAGAAGGTTTGGAAATCGCCCTGCGTGCCGCCATCATACCGCTCTTCTCGGCCGCGCAGCTGGCCAATGTGGGTTCTGTCGGGTCGGTGCAACAAATTACAGTAACTTTTGAAAATGGGGGAAGCGTACCCAAAGCGATTTATGCCTTGGGCAATGACATTCGCACCGAAATGGTTTTTCCACGAACAAAGTTATTGAAACCGGAAGATCTCTCCGGCCCGCAGACCACTTATGGTGCCTGGGGAAATTGGCAATTGAATCCTGGCATACGCATCTTTCCAACTGATCCCTTGCGACAAGTAATGGTTAAAACGTCTTTTCCCGGTGGCGCCATGGCCGGACATTATCTCAATCTGTACACTTCAGTAACGGACGATGTCCTCCGTGGATTGCATCAACGTGTGGAAGTGGTAGTCTTTTGGAAATGGCACAATCCCGGCACTTGGATTGATAGATCCATAAATAGTGTCTCCTATTATGGAGATTCTATTTATGGAGACATGCCCAATGGGAATGTCTATCAAGCCCAAAGTCAGGCCGCCGTAATCTTGGATTTGTATCGGCAACTAGGTGGGGCAGGAACTAAAGTGGGGCTTTTGCACGATGATTCCAAAGCGCAACATCAATTTCATGCGGCTTCACGCAGTGATACCAATTATGCACGGGCACTGGATTACCTACAACAGGTGCAAGGAGGATACATTGAAAGCTTCGCCAGAGGCATTAAAGTCCTGAAGGCCGTGCAGGGACAACCCTTGAATGCGGGGATTGTAGCGAGTAAGGCCCGCTTTCTAACCAATATGCGCATAGTTAAAACTTTGTATTCACCGGAAACGGGAGTTATTCGACACCTGATTTTTGTTTCGGCAGGTGGCGATCAGATCACGGACGACAATGATATGAATACGGAAATGGATAAAATTTTCACTGATGAGAAAGTATCGATCGCGACTTTGGGCGGATTCGGATTCACCCAGGCCGGCTATGATTTTTGGGAAGCCAAACGCAACCATACGTATAGCGGACTTACTGTTCCCACACCGTTTGGGGATTTACCCGGCCTGCCCACATTGAACCTTAATGTGGTGGTTCGTAATGCCAAGAAGGCTTATGATTTCAGCATCGCCTGCTCAGGCGGTCTTGATATGGCGTGTGGGAATCTGACCTTTCACGGCAAATCAGACCAGATTTGGAATGACACCTTAAACTGGGAAGCGTATGATCGATCCGGCAAGTTGCTTGCATCCACCACTTCCGTTCCAACTCAATTTGGAAAAGCTTCGGATACGGCAGTAGCCATTCTATGGGCCGGTTCAGACAATCCCTATTCGGAAAAGCATGAATTGCCGCTTGGGCCCGTTTATGGTTTTGTCGACCGTTGGGCCAGTTTACTGTCCATGCCCAAGGACTCGCTCCCCTCCGCCAGTGCAGCGGCGTATGCGGATACGGGTGTGCCGCATATTGCCAACCAAAATTTAAAGGACATCATTCCCAATTATTCCGATGGCCAAGTGCCGGTGGGAGACCCTACGGGCCTGGTTGCCAAAGTGGGTTCGTTGGCTAATCCCGATGCATGGCAAGTTGTGCGTGGGCATGGAAATGTGCTAATGGTCAAGATCCCGGGACTCGTCTCTGGCCAGCAAGTTGAGCTGGAATGGATCGATTTAATGGGCAAACGTGCCGGTACTTGGGCTATAAAATCGGGGTCCGGTGCCTTTAGCCTCGATGTTTCCCATCTACGCGCGGGTGTTTATCTCCTGAAGATTCGTGTTGCCGGAATCCAGGGCACAAAGCGCATCGCCCTATAAGTGGAAAAATCCGCCCTGGGTTGCCAAGGCCCAAGTCAAGGCATACAGGGCGTAGGCCACCAGTATTTGGCCAACCTGCCATGGTGGGCGGGCCAGCTGTTTGGGAATAAACCGGGTAAGAATGCCCATCGCGGCCCCAATACCCAGCGCATAAAAATGCGCCTTCACATCGACATTTTCACCTAAGCCAACTAAAACGGCTACAAATAATGCCGATATCATGGGCGTCAAGCGACGCAAATTTCGATCCGTATGCGCGGGAAGAAAAAGCGTTTCGACCGCGCCCAGTAAGCCAAAACTGCAGAACACGACGGATGAAAAACCAATGGACACATGACCGGGTCCAGAGCTCATGGCAACCAAGAGGTTTGCTAGTGCTCCGCCCAGACTGGAAAGCACCATGATGGTACCCATTCCCAATCTGTGGTTGAGCAGGTTCAGAATAAAATAACCGGATACCAAGTTGCTCATAAAATGCAAATCGTCCGCATGCAAGGTTGTCGCGGTAAGGCAACGCCACCATTCGCCAGCTAAAATGGCCCTTGCATCGGCGCTGCCTCGACTATGCCACCAATTGGCCCATGGCTGGGATTCTACGGTGAAATAGGACAAAATGGGTATCGCTAGAAACAGTAGCGGGGCAAGATAGAGTTCCAGATTTAATTCCGCCACCGGTGAAACTTGGTAGCCTAGGTTTTCTGTGCGATACACTTTTATCAGCTCATGGGCCGTGTTCGCATCCGCCTTTTCTACGGCGAGATTGAATTCCTGACCATCGAATTCCATCCAATGTTTCATCCCCTGAGAAGCCAACAGGAGAGAAAGATCCATAATCTCTTGTTTATTGGGACTCTGGACGAGGGTGTGTTTGGTCTCCGCTGCGTCGGGTTCGAAGGCTGGTTCAACCATGTGATAACTGGCAACCACGCCTCAGGCGGGTTTTGGACCTTGCGGAGGCGTACTACCTGATGGAGCTGGCGGTTGCGGATGAGTTTTATTTTTATTAAAGGCTACGCAATCGGCATAGCGCACCAGATTTCCACCAAAGATATCCAAAGCACTTCCAATGGAAAGATCCAGTTTCCCGTGACTGCGTTTCGCCAATGTATTCAGATCCGAAATATGCCGGGACCCGCCGGCATAGGTGGTGGCGATGGGGGAGATGTCTGTCAGCAAGTCCACCAAGTCCCAATCCATTCCCTCGCAGCGGCCTTCCACATCTGCCGCATGGATGAGGAATTCCTGGCAGTGTTCGGCCAAAGTGTTCAATAATCGCGCCTCGATACGCACATCCGTAACGGTTTGCCATCGGTTCATGGCTACAAACCAATCCTGCCCCCGACGTCGGCAACTTAAATCCACGACCAGCCGATTTCGACCCGCCAAAGCGGAGAGGCGTTTGAGCCTTTCCAAACTGAATTTCCCCAATGGAAAGAGCCATGAAGTCAGAATAACCTGGCTTGCACCGGCTTCCAAAAAGGGAATAATATTGGCTTCCGTCAGTCCGCCGCCCACCTGCAATCCCCCAGGAAAGGCGCGCAAAGCGGCCAAGGCGGGCTCTTCATTACCCGAACCCAGCATTATCACATGGCCGCCTGGCAAATCATCCAGACGGTACATATTTGCAAACCAGGCTGCATCGTGTTCGGAAATAAAATTGGTGCGCAAACCTACGCCAGCTTCGGTCAGCGTTCCGCCAACAATTTGCTTTACTTTTCCTTGATGGAGATCTATGCAGGGCCGAAAGACGGTCATGTTCCGGAGGTACCTTTAGTTGCGTAATGTATCGAGTAATTGAATATTAATTCGAACTTTCTAAGTTACCAAACCATAAAAAAGGCTATGATAGTGCCGGACAGTGCGTCCTAAACCTTATGGAACCCAAACTAGAACCCTCCAAAGGCATTAAAATCGTAAAAGCGACCGCTCACGTAATTTATATAGTGGTCCGGTTTATCGGACTTACCATTTGGTTCCTTTATCAAATCGCCTTAGGTGCCATACTCATTGGCTTAGTGTGGGGTTTTTTCCGTGCAGGAGAATATATCTCACTATGGGATATCCGCAAATTGCGGGATACCAATCCGCCTTCAACCACCTTTATCGACGTAGAGCGGAACCGGATCAAAGACAGTCTCAGAGTCAAGGGAATTTATCCACCGCCGGATACGCTCATCAAGTGGAGCTGGATTCCTTTTGATTCCATACCCAAAATC
Source organism: Fibrobacteria bacterium (assembly GCA_043721115.1). GTDB lineage: Bacteria > Fibrobacterota > Fibrobacteria > UBA11236 > UBA11236 > Chersky-265. Next base: position 4,507 of record JAYSRH010000072.1, read on the forward strand.
GTGCAAGAAGTTGCCTTGGTGGCCGAGGATGCAAAGTTCTTTGATCATCAGGGTTTTGATTTGGAACAAATTGAATATGCCTTGGTCGCCAACCACCAGGATGGCAAAAAGGCCCGTGGTGCCAGTACGATCACGCAGCAGGTAGCCAAAAATCTATATCTCTCCCGTGAAAAGGAGATGAGTCGAAAAGTTCGTGAGGCTGTGATCACATTGGAGATGGAATACTATCTGCCAAAAGAACGCATTCTGGAAATCTATTTAAACGTGGCTCAGTTTGATGATCATGTTTTCGGCATTCGCGAAGCCGCCCGGCATTATCTTAAAAAGGAAATCCGACAACTCAATTTGGATGAAGTCGTTAGTCTAATCTGTCTGCTACCGGCTCCTACCAGCTGGAATTTTAAGAAACCGAGCAATGCCTATTTGCAACACAAACGTTTGGTGCAACGCAACTATGCTTTATACAAAGGCTTAAAACTGCAGGTGGATACGTTGGATTTGGCCCAGCGGGATTCCGTTTATTCCCACCTAGCGGATATTCTATCGGAGGAGCGCTGGAAAACCTTGCGAAGCA
>JAYSRH010000073.1:0-5077 GCA_043721115.1 Fibrobacteria bacterium
CTCAAGCCTGAGTAAGGCGGCGCCTCCTTTAGTCATCTCAATTCCGGGATTTTGACTTGGCTGTTTAGAAAAAGATCGAAGGCGGGATCTAGTCGGAAATCCGAATTGACCAGCAGCAAAGCCTGGGCATCAATGGGGAGTTCTTCGCTTTTGACTTTGACTTTCACATAGTTTCCGTTCGAAAGCAAGTGATGGGACCGAGTATTATCTGCCCAATACAAACTCAGTATATTTTCCAGTCGAGTACGGTGGCCGGGATCAAAGACCGGCACCAAGACCTCAACTCTCTCCCGAAGGTTACGAGTCATCCAATCCCCGCTCCCGATATAAATCCTGGGGTTGCCTCCATTTTCAAAACGGAAGATTCTGCTATGTTCCAAAAACCGCCCGATCACACTTTTTACTTCGATATTCTCGCTCATGCCTGGAATGCGTGGTTTCAGGGCGCAAATTCCTCGCACAACCAGTCGAATTCGCACACCTGCTTCCGAGGCTTGGTACAAGGCGTCGATGATTTCGGAATCGATTAGTGCATTCATCTTGGCTGTAATTCCGGCTGGTTTTCCGGCTTTGGCATTCTCAACTTCAACTCGAATAAGTCTAAGTGTCTCTTTCAAAAAATTCACCGGGCCCACCAAAAGATTTGGAAAATCAGGAGTTTTGGAATGGGAGGTGAGGAAATTAAAAACATTGGAAATGGAATGGGTCAATTCGGCATTGGCGGTAAACAAACTCAAATCAGTATAATGCTTGGCCGTTTCCGGATGATAGTTTCCTGTTCCCACATGGGCATATTCGCGCATGCTTCCCTGTTCACGCCGTAAAACCAAGGATAATTTGCAATGGGTTTTCAGTCCCACCAAACCATAGACCACGGTGCCGCCTTTGTCCTGAAGCTGGCGGGCCCATTGGATATTGGATTTTTCATCAAAGCGGGCCTGAAGTTCCACAACCGCGGTCACTTCCTTGCCTAGCTCCGCGGCTTCCAGCAATGCAAACATGATCGGCGATTCCGCACTGGTCCGATAAAGGGTTTGTTTGATGCAGAGCACATCGGGATCCCGAGCCGCGCTACGGATAAAATCCGTGACGGGATCAAAGGCATCAAAAGGATGATGAAGCAGAATATCCCGGTCCCGAATGCGGGCAAATAGATCCGGGGGTTCGACGCCTCGATGCAAACCTCTGGGAATATGCAAGGGAAACTTAAGCTCGGGAATGGGAAGCAATTGATAAAGGCTCATGAGGCGATTCAGGTTGACGGGTCCAGGCGCGCTGAAAACCAGATCCGAATCCAAACCGAAATTTTCCATCAAGGCTGTGCGGATTCGGGTAGGTGTGTCCTCATCGATTTCCAAACGGACCACATTACCCTTACGACGATTATGCACCACGGCTTCTACCGTATCCAGTAGGTTACCCAAATCCTCCGCACCATAGAGATTGCTGTTACGAGTCACACGGAAACAGGCAATACTGTGTATCCGATAGCCACGGAACAATTCCTGCATGAACATTTTGATGAGATCATAGAGGAAAATGAATTGATGGCTTCCGGCTTTTTCAGAGAGTGCCAATACCCGAGGTAAGCAACGCGGGATGGTTAAAACGCCTAGACTGCCACGGCCTCGCCCATCCGATTCTTCCAGCCAAACGCCTAGGCAGAGAGCCTTGTTCAAAACCCAAGGAAAGGGATGGGCCGGATCCACCTTGATGGGGGTCAATAGTGGATAAATCTCAGATAAGAAACGACTGCGCAGTTCTTGGGTTTGCTCGTCGCTAAGGTCGCCGGGAGACAGGATATGGATTCCATTTCGCTTGAGATCGGGAATCATCTCATCATTCCAGCAACGGTACTGGTTAGCGACGGTCGCATGGACTATTCGAAGCAAGCCTTTCAGTTTGGCTCGACAATCCAAATGCGCAATACCATCAGTGGAAACATCCGATTCCACTTTTTGTAATAATCCAGCAATGCGGACTTCAAAAAATTCATCCAGGTTATTGGCGACTATGGAAAGAAACTTCAATCTTTCCAGGAGCGGATTTTCGTGGTTGCGGGCTTCGGAAAGCACTCGCCGGTTGAAAGCGAGCCAAGAAAAATCACGATCAATATAGTGAACGTGAAAAGGCCAAGCTGGGTCCGTTTCTGACGTCATTTCCTATCTCCGCCTTTATACAAGGCTACCTAAAGCAAACAAAGGCAGGGAGGCAAACTGCAGCAAACCGTAGAAAATCCTCTTTTAATAAAAAATTAATCGCCTCATGTTTCAAGATTATTTCAAATTGGGTTGGATTAAGGCTATAGCCATTTTTATTCGTGCCTGAAAGCTGGCAACCGAATTCCAACCCTGATTTTTCATCTAAATCGTAGCCTTCTTCCCTAGTTTGCGTCTAAAAACTAAACCCATGGTGATAAGGCCGAAGAATAGCGAACCCAAGGTGCCGGGTTCAGGTACTGGCTGAATATCCTGGGCTACATAGGAATAGCCATTCGTTGCCAAGTCGGCATCCGTAAAGCCGAAGACGAAGAATTTATTGGGTCCGGCACCGGAAATAAAGTCATTGTCATTGGCGATATACAGGGTATGGTAAACGACTCCAGCCGTAATGATATCGGCGCCAAAGGCCAGGCCTTCCAACTTTGCAGGGATTTGGGTATCGGGAATTCCAAAGGCTTTGAGGGCCCCGGCAATGTCTAGGAATAGTTTTTTTGTGGGGGCTTTAGCAAGGAGAGCCGATTCCCCAGCGAGGGTGCTTACGTCCTGGGCTCCGGTTAAATCTACCCCCCAGATTTGTTTCGTTACGGCGCTGGTTCCATCTCCCTTGCCCTTGCCATCCCGCTCCAAAACTAGGAACTGGTGGTCGTTTAAGGCGACAATTTCGCTGCTATTGTAATTCTTAGTTCCAATGCGATTGTCATAAGCGTATTCATGTGTCGTGCCAGAGGCAATATCAATGGTGACAATGCGATTAGCCCGACCTCCGTCGCCGCCATCTTGGAGTAGTGGGCTCTGCATGAAACCGACCAAGGTTTTTCCATCCGGGGTAATCGCCAAACCTTCCATGCCTTTGTTGGTGACTCGGCCTGAAGTATTGCCGGCAATTTCCGTAGTTCCAATTGAACTCAAGTTGGCAATGTCAAAATGCGACGGCAGCGCAAAGGATTTAATGCGTTTCCCGGTGGCCAAATCAACTTGATAAACATAAGGACCATACTCATCGGCAATAAAGGCGGTCTTGCCATCATTGGACATGCGAATGGCTTCCGGATCAAGCCTGGCATTGTTGGGATTTCCGGAAGGACCCGGCACAAATCCATCTGATCGACCCGTGAAATATTGGCGAACGGCGGTATTAATGGAGGGTATGCCGGAGGCCAGTCCAGCGCTTGAACCATAATTTAATGGGGTATCGCTATACAGCAAGGTGGTGCCGGTTAGTGAAGTCGTCAGGGTATAGGGCAAGCCTCCTGAGGGTCCAGCCACCAAATCCAGGCTTAGGGTTTGAATACGGGCAATATAACTTTGAGTATTATCCACGATAGCGCCACCGCTATAGGGCGTGGCATTTGGGCCCCGATCGGGCGTGGCGAGAAAGGTGTTGCCTCCGGCATAGGCCAAGCCAGATCCGATTCCGCCCAATTGGTTCGCGGCTGATCCGCCTTCCAAGGTCCCGGACAATCCGGATAAATCACTGGCTTGATCGAGGGTACCGATAGCCATTAAGATGGGCGCTGCGAAAGTGGTGGCCGCAAGATGGGCCGTGGTTATTAACCCGAGTAGTTTTATTGATTTGATCATGTTCGATTTTTCCTAGTTTATTTTACAGCGATACTTCAAACACGAAGAGTAATGCTTCGTGATAGAAAATCTACTGTTGCTTTGTTTCAAATAAGTTTCATATCGATTACCAGAATTTATGCGCCTGAAAGCGCTGAACCTATTCTGGAAATTTAAAAAGGTGCGCAATAGTTTAACTATTTAAAAATTGATTTTATTCAGTAATGCAACTGAAATGGAAATGAATTTTTGAATGGTGATTTTACTCGCTCAGAGAATGAACATAAATAAAAGGAGATTTGTATGAAGAAGCACACGTCATTTATCTTATTTTTAATTTTATCCGTCGCATTGGGAATATTATCCACTCAAATATTTTGTCAAACCTTGGACTATTCCTTTGTGGTTGTTGGGTGCAACCGCGTAAATGATGTAGATACAGTCAATAATCCAAGCACAGCAAATGTACCAGCGTTAAACCGTCTCTTTTCAGAGGTTTCTAATATAAACCCAGTACCTTCCTATTTGTTTATCGCAGGTGATCTAATTTTAGGATATGTTAAGGATACAGTAGAGGTGTCTCGTCAATTAAGAGAGTGGGTTAAATTATATCAGGCCTCTCCCCTCGCTAGTAAATCTACCAAGCTAGTCGTAATTCCTGGTAATCATGAAACACAAGACAAAAAAGCTGGGAAGCTCTCTTTCTTGGATAATGAAAGCGCGTGGTTAAAAATCATGGCGCCATACATTCTTGGAAACAATGGACCGACCGCTGATTCCACTCACGGAGATTCCATGAAAACCGACCAAAGTAAACTGACTTATTCATTCAATTTTAAAGGGGATCATTTTGTAATGTTGAATACCGATCCCGTAGGTCGTGATTGGCGTGTTCCAACTTTATGGGTAGGCTCAGATTTAGCGACAGCGAGGTTAAGTGGGGCCCGCCATATTTTTCTTATCGGACATAAACCAGCCTATCCTGGCATTAATACAGCTACACTTAATGACGGACTGGCAAAATATCCTGTAAATCGCGATGCCTTTTGGAGCGTTTTAGAAAGCAACCAGAGTGAGGCAATGTTTGCTGCTCACGTGCATGTCTGGGATAAAATTCAGCCTCATGCAAATAAAACTTGGCAAATCATTGCCGGAAATGGCGGTAGTCAGGTTGAATCCACGTGGGTGGCAAATCTTAGTCCCAAACCAGCCTACCATGGATACACCTTAATAAATATTTATACGAACGGAAAAGTTGATGTATTGAGTAAGGGACATGATATAGATAACGGAAA
>JAYSRH010000074.1:0-5074 GCA_043721115.1 Fibrobacteria bacterium
CAAACCCAGCGCATCACCAAAAAAGTGGTACTGGTGCTTTACGGGAAAGAATTCTGGGGCAAAATGTTGAATATGGAATACCTGGTGGAAACGGGCATGATCAGCCCCGGAGACCTGGGACTATTTAAAATCTGCGATACCGTGGACGAAGCCTACCTGCATATCACCAAGGGTTTGGTCGCCAACAAAAGCAAGAAAAAAGCCATCCAGAAACCATGAGTTCGCCTTGAACCCGCAATCCTCATCACCAAGTAGCAATCAAACGGAGAAAGCGCGCGAATACGATCCAGTAACAGGCGTGATACTGGGTGCCGAGCCTTTTACGTTAGGTTCCGGTTCCCATGCCATCTTGTTCCTGCATGGATGGACATCCAGTCCCCGGGAACTGCGTTTCTTAGCCCAGGAAGTTGCTGCCGCAGGATTTACCTGTTATGGACCCCTCTTGCCTGGCCATGGTCTTACTCTTGAAGCACTCGCCCCTACTCGCTATTCCGATTATCTGTCCCACGCAATATCCGTTTTCGACGACTTGACTATCAGATACGATCGTGTCTCCGTTTGTGGGCTCAGTATGGGCGGCTTGTTGGGACTGCAAATGGCCTTGACACGTGAAGTCGCAAACTTGGTGCTCATTGCGCCGTTTCTGCGACCGTGGGGACGGACCTTTGGCATACCCAACGACTGGCTAATCGGCCGAGTGCCCCTACCCGGAACAATTTCCAAAAGCAGCGCAGGTCCCATAAAATACGCCAAGGCTGCGGAAGACCATATTGCATATCATGCTATGCCCGCCGCTGCAATGGTGAGCGTGGTAGACGCGTCACGACGATTGCGCAGCCGGGCCGTGGGTGTAACCTGTCCGGTACTGATCCATCACGATGTAAACGACACCACCAGCGATATTGCCGGCAGCCTTCACCTGGTAAAATCGCTCGGTTCCATCGATAAGACGCTTCGAGTATACCAGCGTGGAAAACACGTGATTACGCTGGACTTCGATCGCGCCCAAATCGAATCGGAAACCGTCGCGTGGCTAACCCGACGCCAATCATCTGCCCAGCTATGACAAAGTGAAAACGGGATGCAAACCGTTGACAGAAGGCGTTCTATTTGTTAACATATTATTCCGGTAGGTTTAATAGGGTAACTAAGCGGCATGCATATTTCCATACGCAAAGTACGCAAGCACTTCGAGTCCACTCAGGCTTTGAATGATGTTTCACTGGAAATTCCGGATGGGGAATTAGTTGCCCTGCTTGGCCCTTCCGGTTGCGGCAAAACTACTTTACTCAGAATCATTGCAGGATTGGAAACGCCTGAATCCGGTGAAGTCCACTTTGGTGAAACCAATTCTTTGCATTTGCCCGTTCGGGATCGTGGAGTGGGCTTTGTGTTTCAGCATTATGCCTTGTTCAAACACATGACCGTGCGCGACAACATCGGCTTTTCACTAAAGATCCAAAAGCGCCCGAAGGCAGAAGTGCAACAACGGGTGGATGAACTGCTCAATTTGATCCAACTCAAAGGCATCGGAGATCGTTTTCCCTCCCAATTATCCGGCGGGCAAAAACAACGCGTTGCGTTGGCGCGCGCTTTAGCTGCCCGGCCAGAAGTAATGCTTCTAGATGAGCCCTTCGGCGCCTTGGATGCCCAAGTCCGCCAAGATTTAAGACGTTGGTTGCGCAATCTGCACGATGAACTCAAAATGACCAGTGTTTTTGTAACCCATGATCAGGATGAAGCTTTTGAAGTCGCGGACCGGGTCGTTATCATGAACAAAGGTAAGGTGGAGCAGATTGGATCGCCGGAGGAAATCTTTCATAAACCGGTGAATGGTTTCGTTATGCATTTTTTAGGCAATGTGAACATTTTTCATAGCCGGCTGGAACGCGGAACTAACGGGGAAGCTTTAGAGTTGGTGCACCCTAGTCATAGCAATGCCGCCGTGTCCACGGCCGTATATGTTAGGCCACATGAAATGACTTTGCATAAAACCAATCAGCCCAATGCCATAGCGGGCAAAATAGTCCTCATCCGCAGCATCGGTTTGTCCGTTCGCGTCACCTTGGCTACCACGGAGGGACCGGAGGTTCAAGTGGAAGTGCCCAAGGAGGAGTTTGCTGCTCTCATGCTTTCTAAAGGAGAAACGGCGTTTGCGGTTCCCAAGGGTTCAAAAACCTTCCAAGACGACTATACCATCTGAGCATGGAAACCCTATTCCCACCCATTACACCCTGGACGGGTACTGCCTTGGGTGCACTACTGGGCCTCATGGTTGGCTCCTTCTTTAACGTCGTCATTTATCGCATGCCACGCGGGCAATCGGTGGTATGGCCACCGTCCCGATGCACAAGCTGTGGATACCAAATCCGTTTTTACCAAAACATTCCCGTCCTGTCCTGGTTACTCCTAAAAGGCAAATGCAAATCCTGCGGCGCAGGCATTAGTGCCGAATACCCTATTGTGGAAGCTGTTACCGGTTTGCTTTCCGCCGCCATTTTCACTTGGTTTTTCCGGTCTGGAATCCAGTACCCACTCGATTTCAAAATCGGATTCATTTATCTTGCCTTGGCTTCGATTCCCATTTTTGTCATCGACATCCGCCATTTCCTAATTCCGGATGCGCTAACATTACCAGGTATCGTGCTTGGACTTGGCATCAGTTTCTTGCCGGGAGGACAAACCGCAATAGAAAGCCTTGTTGGGGCATCATGCGCCGGTTTGTTCCTATGGCTAATAGGATTCACGGCATCTAAGGTGCTAAAGAAGGATGCCATGGGTTTCGGGGACGTTAAGCTTATTGCTATGGCCGGGGCCTTATTTGGTTGGCAGACCGCCTTGATTGGATTGCTCTTTGCATCTGTCCTGGGAAGTGCCTTCGGTCTACCTATGTTGTTGTTTCGACGATTGAACAAAGAACACCATATTCCTTTTGGACCTTACATATGTTTGGGCGTTCTTTGTTCGGCTTTGTTCGGAAAAGAAATCCTCGCCTGGTATTTCGGCCTGATAGGAATGCCAACGGGATAGTCCATTAAGCGCACTATTCCTGTCGAATTTACTATACTTACACCCCTGTAATTTCAATGGATTCGCCACTTTGGGGTGCATTTTTCCAAGTCGGGGAGTGTTATGGGCAGTATCGTCAAGTTGGATGGCAATTGGGATTTTAGTTTTGATCCCGTAGACACGGGACTTGTGGATCAGTGGTATCGCAAGAAACCGGCCCAGACCAAAAAATTATCACTCCCACATGTCTGGAACCTTGAGCCCAATGATGAGAACGCGCATATTGCCTACTATTTCAAAGATTTTATAGTTGATAAAAAAGAATCGCCCAAACGATTCTATATCCGCTTCAATTCAGTTCAGCACCATGCCACGGTGTGGCTGAATGGTGAAGAAATTGGAACGCATCTTGGGGGCCACGTGCCGTTCGATGTCGACGGTTCAAAAGCCGTTAAAATTGGTGAGACGAATATTCTTGCCGTCCGCGTTCAGACCTTGGATCGCCAAGGTAAAATCCAAGACTATACAGCCCAAGAACTTTCCCTGGGCGGCCCTTTCTTGCGCGGTTCCTTTGCGGGCATTACGGGTGATGTTAACCTGTATATGGTCGGTAAAGCCGGCATTCGCTCCTTAAATTGCTTCCCCGATTATGAAGCGGACCGAATTACCATTGAGACCAAATTTTGGAACCCCAAAAATTATCAGGCCGATATAGCCTACCAAATCGTGCATCCGGATGGGGAAATCGGTGAGGTCACTAAGGCCGTCAAACTGGAAAAGGAAAACGGCAGCTTTGCCCTTACCTTGCAACTTGAAAACGGCAAATTATGGCAATTGCATGAGCCAATCCTCTATAAGGTGCAGGTTACTCTGGCCGGTTCCTATCCGGTGGAAGTCCACTTCGGAATGCGCAGTGCGGACGTGGAAAAAGGCTCCTTTAAACTGAACCATCATGCTATAAAAATTAAAGGACTCGCTTACCCGTGGTTCTTTGCTTTTCAGCACGGCATCCCTTCTGCCGATTTTGATTTGCGTAAGGAACTCGTGTCCATTAAAGAAGCAGGCTTTAATCTGCTCCGTTCCGGTGGTGCCCCTTTGCCCCGTGAAGCCCTCAATATTTGCGATGAAATCGGCCTTTTGGTGCTCCAGGAAACGACCTGCTTCAATCAAAAGTCAAGCAAAGAAGGCTTGGAAGTCCTAAAACAACAGATTGTAACGCTGATCGATAATGATGGACATCACCCCAGTATTTTTGCTTGGGTCATAGGCTCTGAGAATGGGTCGATGGTACTCGAGAATGGAAACAAATTACTGCGGTTTGCGGCAGAACTGGATCCCACCCGTCCCGTATTTTCCAACCTCTGCTCCGTTTCCATGGACAGCTTAGGCGGTGGCAAAATCGACCTCGGCAAAGTCTACGAGCCACTGGCGGCTCAGATCAATCCTTTTGAGTCGCATAAATTGAAAATCGGTTTTCCGGTTTCAGTTAAAACGTATACCTTGCTCTCCAGTTATTGTTCTTCCAAAGATGGCAAGTCCGTGATGGACGGAATCCACGGAAGCAAGTCCTTCTGGGAACGCTATAACTATTTGAAAGACGATCTGGATGGAAAAGTTCTGGTAGATGGGCTGGGAGTTTCGTCTCCGGAAGGCATTCAGGAACTTTTGGAAAGCCATAAAAAATTGGCCAACCATTCCGAATACAAGGATGTGCAGAAGCTCAACGGTGAACTCACTCAGTTGTTGAAGGACAAGAACATCAGCATTTGGAAAGATGCGGAAAGTTTCTGGAAAGAAGCATCCTTGGTTGCTCGAAGCGGATTAGCCAAGCAAATGGAAGCATTGTTAATAAATCCTCAGGTTTCGGGATTTGTTTTAGACTCTTGGGCAGACTACGGAATCCATTTTTCCGGTTTGGTAAACTGGGATCGCAAGCCCAAAGCACTTTTGGAAATGGTCAAAAAAATAAATCGGCCCATCCATGTTATTGCAGAAGCCGATGACCGAACACCCTATATTGGAACTTCAGCAGCTATTAAAATTCATTTACTGAACGACGCGCACC
>JAYSRH010000075.1:0-14269 GCA_043721115.1 Fibrobacteria bacterium
CCCTCAGCCGGATTTTTTGAAGGGTGCACTGAATCTGGTAAAGCAGATCCGGGTTCTGATTTGCCCAAGCCTTCGAAATTATTATGGCCGGTTTTGGACACTTCATAAAGGATTTCCGGGTCCACCAGTTTGATTTCATTTATAACCGGTGAAAACTTAAGCAAGGAAATAAAATCAATGGATAAAGCGAGTTCGCGCAATTTAATACAAGGGTCCACAGAGAACCCCTGGGCATTAGCCACATTGACCTCCGAGACGGACAGCTTTAGGTTGGGAAAGACTCGAATGGAGACGTCCTCAACCGTTACATCCCGATGTAGGGCTTCAGTACCGTGTTTATGGATCAACTCTTTTATCTTCGCCGGGGGAAAAGCGAGTTTGATGGCTATGTAGGCGCCCAGACTCAGGAGCAGAAGGAGAGCGATACCGGCGAGAATAAGTCTTTTGGCAAGCTTCATGAATGGGGCTCCTGGGCAGGGAAGTGTCTTAATCTAGTTCTACATTTAGATAACGAAAAACGCCGCCCCTTTTGGAGCGGCGTTTAAATCTGGCCAGTAGCCCGATTTAACTTACCACTTGCCCATGCCTTTGATTACCACCGTAGCAGCAGTCTCGGTTCCAGCAGTAACTGTGAGACCTGTCACTGTGGCACCAAAAACTTTGCCCTTTGTGGACTTTACAGTGAAAGCGACCCCGTTTGAAATGGTAAGCCGACCTTCAGGGGCCATAACCCCAGCTGCATGTAAAGAGTCAAGTCCTGCCTGAGTTGTTACAGCTGCGAGCTTTGTAGCACTTACAGTCATGATTTCAGTTGCTACCAAAGCCGTGAAACCTGTCTGTAGGAAGTCGAATCCACCTGCGCCTCCAGTTACACCATCTCGCGCGGTTTTTGGAGAATAAATGGCAGCGGCCTTAGCTGAACCGGAGTAAGCAAAGATCAAATCAACGTCAACAGCCATGGCCTTGGCATCTGTTAATTTCATAGTTTTGAAGCCCATATCCACATCAACAAAAGAGCCGTAATCCGCATTGGCTTGGGCACCCATGGTCGCAGTAGCGGTCTTAAGTGTATCTTTTACAACAACTACGGGGACCGAATCCTGCTTATCATCAGTCAAGCAACCGGTCATAGTGGTGGTACTGACCATCATCATGCAACCAGCGACAAATCCGCCGGCTAGAATCTTTTTCATATTACCCCAAACCATCATAGACGCTCCTTAAGGTTTTGATTAATTCAACAACATACTTACAAGGGTTAAAATATTAATAATTTGGGGTCATAGCAATAAAAATCGCAATTTGAGACGCTTTTTATGCTTACTGAAATATATTGGCTAACTTTTTTAGGACTATCGCGTGTTTTGTTTAAGTGACCCTGGGCTCAGCCAGCTTCAAGCTTCTGGATTTGGTCGCGAATATAGGCTGCTTTTTCAAATTCCAAATTATCGGCTGCTTCTTTCATTTTTTTCCGCAAATCCTTAAGTCGGACAGACCCACGCTCCCCATCACCTGTTTCACCGGCCTCTGCTCCCCCTGGCATGGCTCCGTCGGAATATGCCGCAGTATACGCCGCCTCTTCCTCCGCCACCAGAAGTGCACGCAAATCAGTTGAATAGTCCACTTCGGGCATGAGCTGCAAATGCTGATGGATTTCCCGCTGCACGCTGCGTGGCTGCATTCCCGTGCGCAGATTGGATTCCTGCTGCTTGGTGCGTCTTTTATAGGTTTCATCAATAGCGTAGCGCATGCTATCTGTCATTTTGTCCGCGTACAGCAGGACGCGACCATTCAAATGGCGAGCCGCCCGCCCGATGGTTTGGATCAGAGAACGGTTGCTTCGCAGAAAACCCTCTTTATCGGCGTCTAGAATGATGACCAAAGAAACTTCCGGCAAATCCAGCCCTTCTCGAAGCAGATTGATCCCGACTAGAATATCAATTTCACCCTTACGCAATTGTTTGATGATTTCACTGCGAGCCAGCGTATCGGTATCTGAATGCATATAACTGACTTTAAGGCCAGCATTCTCCAGATACTCGGTCAAGTCCTCGGCGCTGCGCTTGGTCAGCGTGGTGATGAGTGTGCGTTCTTGCCGCTTGGTTCGCAGGGCAATTTCATTCATGATATCATCGATTTGACCCTTGGTGGGTCGGACCTCAACTTCCGGATCCAATAAGCCCGTAGGCCGAATGATCTGTTCCACCACAACGCCCCCACTCTTGCGTAATTCATAATCCGCTGGCGTGGCTGAGACGAAAATCGTGGTGGGAATTTTGGCTTCGAATTCGGCAAATTTAAGAGGACGATTGTCCAAGGCACAGGGCAGTCGGAAACCATAGTTGACCAGGTTTTCCTTCCGGGCCCGATCCCCGTTGTACATGGCCGATATTTGCGGAATGGTGACATGCGATTCGTCGAGGATAAGCAGGTAATCCTCGCCGAAGAAATCCATCAAGGTGGACGGCGGGGTTCCCACAGCACGGTTTTCGATAATGCGGGAATAGTTTTCCACACCCGGGCAGCGGCCTACCTCTTTCAGCATTTCCATATCGTACATGGTGCGCTGATTGAGGCGTTGGGCTTCCAGCAATTTATTTTCATTTGTGAAAGTACGTAGCGATTCATCGAGCTCAAGGCGCATGTCCCGCAATACCCGTTCCATGCCCTCCTCACTGGTCACATAATGGCGCGCAGGATACAAAAGCACGAGCGGCAATTGTTCCTCTTCTTCGCCCGTGATCAAATTGATGCGGCGGATTTTTTCTACTTCCGGGCCAAAAAATTCGAAGCGATAGGCGAAATCATTGTAGGGGGGATGCACTTCCACCACGTCCCCGCGTACGCGAAAGGTTCCTCGCTTGAAATCGATATCGTTGCGGCTGTAATAGATGTCGATCAATTTGCGTAGGAAATCACCGCGTTCAATGGAGTCGCCGACCTTAACTTCGAGCATCATTTTCCGGTACTCCACCGGGGAGCCCAATCCGTAAATGCACGATACGGAGGAAACGACGATCACGTCCCGCCGCGACATCAGCGAGGCCGTTGTGCGCAGACGCAGCTTGTCGATTTCCTCGTTGATATTGGAATCCTTCTCGATAAAGGTATCGGAAGCAGGCACATAGGCTTCCGGTTGGTAGTAGTCGTAATAGCTGACGAAATACTCTACCGCGTTCTTGGGAAAGAAGGATTTGAACTCCTGATAGAGTTGCGCCGCCAAGGTTTTATTATGGGAAATGATTAATGTGGGCTTGTCCAAAGCCTGTATCACATTGGCTATGGTGAAGGTCTTACCGGATCCGGTCACGCCCAATAAGGTTTGGAATTTTTCCCCGGATTGGCAGGCTGAAACCAACTGGTGGATGGCTGCAGGTTGATCACCGTTTGGGGCGAATGGAGCTTCGAGTTTAAATCCGGCCATTCCCAAAATATAGGAAAAGGGGCAAATGGCCTCCCCTACCTTTTAAACAATGAAGGGAGAGGTTTAAATCAGTGCGGTTAAGGAATTTGCGCCAATAGACGAGCTGCGTCAAAGGCTTCTTTGGATTCCGGATAGACACGGGACAGCTTTTCTGCCGTGGCCTTTTCTTTTTCGGAATTCTTTAATTCGCGGTAGGCTAGCGTCAGCTTCCACAAAGCATTGGGAACAGCCGGACTCAAGTCTGCAACTTCTTTGCCTTCTACATTTTCAGAGGGCGCACCGGTTTTACGCGCAAACTTTGAAACGAATTTCTCAAGATTTTCAGCGGCGAGGGCATAATCCTTTTTTTGCAGGTAGCTTGAGGCTAAGCCATGCAAGGCACCGGATGAAATGAGTGCGTGGGAACTGGACTGGTCCACGGAAGCAAACGCCTTCACGGCTTCATCATATTTGCCCTTGGAGTAGTAAATCTGGCCCAACAGGAGATTGGCTTTGTCCTGAACAAGTCGGGTGTGTCCGGTTTTGACAAAATCCAGTAGGAAGGTTTGGGCAGCATCCAATTTGTCTTCGCTATACAGGATATAAACCGGTCCAAGCAGCTTGTTCTCCCTGGCCTGGGAGGCCACTCGGTCATTATTGAACCAGACTATTCCGGATACGGCTAAAGCAATGCCAGCCAAAATATAGGATGTCAATTTTCCAAAACGCGGCCAGAACTCAATCATAAACCAATCCAACAAACTGGTTTCTTTTTCCTGGACTTTTTCCGTAACGGGTACTTGCTTAGAAAGGTTCATCCCATCCTCTTAGTGACGGTAAAGGTGAAGACGAGGAACCGATAGTCCTACGGACAGATCAGCCCTGAAAAACGGCCCAGAAAGCTAACTAAGCGGTCCCTACTGGTCAAGCTATTTTGGCCCAGCGCCATTCAAAAAACGCGCCTTTAGACGAGACGAGACCTAAAGGCTGTGGTATAATCAACCGGCCAGGACTCTTCATCCACGGGAAATCATGCAAACTGAAGAAGAATCGGAAAACGCCCAAAACCAGGACATGCTTTCTAAGGAATTGGTGATGAGCTCACTGGTTCACGAGGTCACCCGGGTACTCAGTTCCGCGGCCACTTTGAATCAAGCTCTGGATGCTTTTCTCCTGGGAATTATGGAATTGACCGGGGTCCAAAATATGGCACTATTTATGGTGCGGGAAGGACAATCCGATCTCGTTTCCACCCATTCCTTAGGGCTGACGGAGACGGTGCTGGACCGGCTCAATCCCCTACCAAAAGCCGGGCCGATTCAGGAATGTCTGTCCTCCTTAAGGCATATTCTTGTCGATGTCCTGCCCAAACACGATCCATTTAAATGCACGGATGCAGGCAGTTATCTTTTGATGCCCGTGACCGCGCGCTTGGCGGAATCCGATCCAGAGAAGCCTTCGCAGATTCGTTCACTGGGAATTCTATGGCTGGATACCACGCCGCCTGGACCGGAACTTACTGGACAAACCATATCCCACCTTTCCGGCCTCACTCAACAAGCCGGATTGATCATGGAAACCTTCCGCGCCCAGCGGGAACTGGCTACGGCCAATGTTGAGCTCAAAACCATCAACACCAAACTCAATGAAGCCTATGTCGCCCTGAGTAAAGCGCAAAAGATGATCGACGAAGATTTGGACCGCGCCCGAATCATCCAGAATAATTTGTTGCCATCTTCCTTTCCCACTCATTTGATCCGCCGCATCGCCTTCCGCTACATTCCCGCCGGCATGGTAGGCGGCGACTATTACGATTGCTTTGAACTCGATGCCAATAGGCTTGGTATTGTGATAGCAGACGTCTCTGGGCATGGTATTGGCGCTGCCCTAGTCATGTCCATGTTCAAGGTGCTGCTGCGTACTTTTTCCGCAGAGGATCCGTCGCCTTGTTCGGTACTCAATCGCATCAACGCAACCTTTATGCAACAGCAATTGGGCTCCGCCAAGTTCGTCACAGCATTCTATGCCATATTCGACAAACCCGCCCGAACATTCACGTTTTGCAATGCCGGTCATGTGGCTCAATTGTTAAGGCATGATGCCGGACTTGGGCCCCCTTGCATGATGGAACTGGCATCCAGCGGATTGGTGCTTGGCATGTTTGCAGACACTTTTCTGCAGGATGCCACTGTTGAACTGGCCCCCAAGGCGCGGGTTTTTCTTTTCACGGATGGAATCACCGAGGCGCATGGTGTGAATGGAAAAATGTTCGGGCTTGAGCCTTTAATGGAGTTGGTACTCGGATCCAACGGAGAACATCCGGCAGCGCTGATCGATTCGTTGATGCAAACGCGGGCAGATTTTCTTGGCGGCTCGGAGCAGGCATCAGGCGAATTGGCGGACGACGCCACCCTTGTTATCCTTGACTTGTGAGTCCAACCCAACCCATTATTCTCAAGCCTTTTCCGGAATGGGAAAATCGGTTCCGGGCGGGATTTACCACTCGATTAGGCGGATTCAGTTCGGGCCGTTATGCCCTACTCAATCTTGGCTATCGGTGCGGGGATGATTTCCACACGGTAGATAAAAATTGGGATGCCGTACGATTGGAATCCGGCTTGATGGGGAAACCCCTCATGCTACCTCAGCTGGTGCATGGAGACGTCATGGCAGATGCGGATTTGACCACAGCTGCCGATGAACTCACTGCGCCTTTAATCGCCGATGCCATTTACAGTCGGTCGCGTGCTGCCATTTTGGCCGTAACCATGGCGGACTGCCTAACCGCATTGATTTGTGATCCAGAGTCTGGAACCATCGCAGCCGTGCACGCGGGTTGGCGGGGAACAAACTTGGGCATCTTGGGAAAATCGCTGCGTACCCTGACTGCCAAAGGCGTTATCGTACCAGGAAATACCTGGGTGGCTTTCGGGCCTTGCCTTAGGCCACAATCCATGGAAATTGGGACCGAAGTGGCTGACCAACTGGACCCTCAATTTGTGATCCAGCGAGAAAATAAGATCTATTTCGATTTGCCCGGATGCAATCAAGCGCAAGCCTTGCAGGCTGGCATTCTCCCCGAACATTTGCGGGACCTTGGGGGTGATACGCTGCAGGAGCCTGGACGTTTTTTTTCTTTCCGGCGCGAGGGCCAAGCTTCGGGACGCATGGCGGCGTTTATTTCCTTGGTTTAACTGGAGCTTACGGAATCGCTTCCGCAAAATTAATTGCAAATTAAGTCTGGAATACTTATTCTATTCTCAATAGTACACCCCCTGGAGAAAACATGAAAACAGCGTTGATCCGAACCCTAACTTTTTCCGCTCTTGCAGTGGTTTATTCACATGCCATTTTCGGTATCGGAGGACAATGGGCCCCGGCTCCAGGCCTTGAGGTCAAAGCGAGCAAAGGTGTCGTTGCTGGTTCGGGTGCAACAGCGATTTCCTTGGACCAGGCCAAAGTATCTGGGCTACAGGGATTTGGCCTTAAACTTTGGGTTGATGCTCTCCCCTTTATCGACATTGAAGGTGGTAGCAATGTCCAATGGGGATATTATGATCTGTCCATACTCAGTTCAGCAGATACAGTTCCAGTCAAATTTGACCTAAGTGTGCCAGGCGTGCAAGGTAAGCCTGCCTTTGCCCGCATCGTCAGTGATGTTACTATTCTTTACCCTTTCCTAAAACTGCCTCCATTGGTGTCGATTCTAAAGCTATACGCAGGCGCAGGCCTTACGCATGTACTGGCTACTGAAGTGCTGAATGCTGAGTTCGGTAAAAAAGCGGTAGACAAGGCCTTGGCAAGCGGCAAGCCGGTCGGCACTGCTCAAGAAGTTTCAACCATTTTGGCAAAATCAATTACCGATGAAGGCCTCAAAAGTGGAATTGGATTCCATCTTGAATTTGGAGCCAAGGCCAAGGTTCCGGTAATTCCCATCGCAGTCTTCGCGGATGTCAAATACCATTTCCTGAACAGCATGCCCAAAGCAGCTGATAGCAACAGCATGACCTATGAACTCGGCGCAGCCCTAGCTTTTTAAACCCATCTGAATTGAACGCTATGATAAGGAAAACCGGCTTAACCTTCAGGTAGCGGTGTAATCAGGTAGCCGGTGCCTGCACTTCGATTTGCCGAGCCATTAAGACATGCGCGGGGAGGAGATTGGCCTTCCCCTTTTGACGCAGGGCCCCGATCACTTCATCCAACATCTCCTGCGTGCACAGATGCCGCCCCAGTTGCTTTGGGGTCTTTCCCCATAGGCTGATGCGAGGCTGCTCGTTCCAAATACTTTCCAACACCCATTCCAACTCTGGAATGGCGATCGTTGCCGTAGCCAAGTCCTGGGCCATACGGGTAAGCAGACAGGAGCTTAATTCCCATTCGTGTAGGAGGGCTGGAAAAGACCAAGACCCTTCCAATTCCTTGCCGATAAATTCTTCCCATCTAACCAGGGCTTGCAAATAATTTTCACTCGGTATGGGCATATCCACGCAGAAATCCATCCAATGCGCATGAGACCAAATTTTCTTCTCGAGAGAAAATGCGGATAATCCATTTGGGCTCAGACGGAGACAGGTCAGACTCCTAGACCGGAGTTCATTGCCAGTGTAGTACGTGGGTGCGGTGAGCAGCACGGCTTCAGCGACATTTACATTGATGGACCGCAAGGGTGTGCGAAACACCTGCATAAAACAGGCATCCTTGGAAGGCTTTAGCGGAGATATCCACCAGGGTAAATGGTCATTTGGGCTGTAGAGAATTTCCTTGCCCGTTCCCAAATCGCGGCCGTAAAACCGAACGCCGTCATCGTGCATGCCCATAAATTCCACCAACGCGGTTTCAGCCTCTCCCAGACGCAATGCCAACACCTCTTCCAGCTGGGTATTGAACTCGGTTTCCTTGAGAAAAATCTCATGGATGCTGCCGTCATTCTGTGGGACATCGAGCAGGTAGTAGGCCAAAAAGCGGCCGAAGGTTGCGGGATAATCGCTGCTTGGATAAGACCAGTGGTAGCCGCGACTGTTGATGGGCCCAAGGAAAGCCGCCAGGTGTTTCTTTTCCTCAAAACGCTCCGGTTGAGACATGGCAAAAGTACAGAGCTTCTGCCATTCCAATCCGATCAAATTGGCTTGCTGGGATACTGGGAATTTATATTTCCGCTTCACAACGTCATCCTCATTCCCAGACTGTGCAACCTGCACCGTTTCGGGTCTCTGATGAGAATACGGGGTGGCCGCCAAAACCGGCAAGTTTAACAGATAAGCATTATGAGCGAAATCGTCACAATTCCCGTGCTATCGGGAAGGAGAAACTAAAAAAACCCAATACGAGAATTCAGGGGAGATAGGAGTTGTAGTTGATCCGCTCCACACCGGCATCCGTGCCGATCCAGAGTTTTCCGCCTGCTACGGAAAAGTTCAACACTTTAGAGCCGGGAATTCCATCCTGAAGCCGAAAATCGGTCCATAGTTTTTTTTGCAAATCGTACACGGTAACGCCGGTATAGAAGGCCACAAACAATAAGTCGCCTTCGAATCGGATGCGGAAGGCCTGGTCGCGCTCGAGCAATACCTTGACTGGCTGCTTCTTGGCTTTAACCATAATGCGATTGCCGTTGATCCAGTACAAACTGGTGTCGTGATAGGCCACGGAAGGGACCGTGACCAAAGTTGCTTCCGGAACATCTTTTCCTGACACGGACTTTAGGTCTTTCCACCCACTGGCTTGATGGACAAAGAGACCCAAGCGTGTGGCCGCCCACAAATCCCGATCTTTGGAAACTAAATCGTACACTGGCAGGCCACCTTGGTTAAGCGATTCCATTGCTTGGAAATCTCCCTGCGGATCGGTTAGATAGGCAACACCTGTTTCCGAGGCCGCGTACAGGCTTCCATCATGCACGTGTAAGGAGTTGACACGCACATTTGTGCCGCCCATAAAATTTTGCAACATCCGAAACTGTCCCGTTACCGGGTCATGGCGGACAACGCCTTTTTCAGTTGCCAACCAAATAAAACCCTTCCATTCCTTTATATCGTGGATGCAGCCATCCCCAAATCCCGTTTCCATCTGCGCTGGAAAAACTTTCCATCCCGTAAGGTCGGATTTGGCTGTCACTAAGGATCCATTGCTGGAACCGCCGAGACCTGACGCTGCCGATAGATCGGTGCGGCAAGCGCCAAACCAAACATTGCCCCCTTGTTGATACACAACCTGCGCGGCCGGATCCTCAAGCCCAAACCAGAAAGAGGAAACGGACTTGCGACGTATAGAGCCGTAGAACGGTCCCAAGCCGGAAGTCAAAACCCAAAGGTTGTCATAGTCAAATACGGCAGCTTTTGAAACAGGTGCCCGGCGCATGTATTTGTCGCGGATGGCGTCGCCCAGGAAAAAATTATTGCCGTCCATTGTCAGGCCATTTAAATCTGGCACGGTGCCCGTACCATCGGCGGCGATGAAATCTTCATGCGACGCATCAGTAAGCCGGCGAAAGGTGGAGTTGTATTCCAGCACTCGCCCGCCTTCAATTTGCAAGTACACTTTGGAACGGTTTTGGGAATAACGAATGGATGAGATGGGAAGACCTGGGGCGAGATTGTCCACCCAAGTCGAACGGCGATAATCGTACATGAGCACACCGCTTTCGGTGAGCATGTAGGCGTTTTTGGAATCGCCAACAATCTGGGTTGGTTTTTTGTGGGTTGAGAAGAAGAAAAGATCCTGGGTTTGTAGATTTGCCGAATGCAGGGGCAAACTAAGGGCCAGCGCCAATACGACCGTAGTGCAGGCTATGCGAATATTCATCAAGTATGGCTTGTAAATCAAATCCGTTAAACCTCTGACCTAGAAGATCCATATCCTGGCGCAATTTGGCAAGTTCTCGCGCATCTTCGATGAGTAGCAGCTTCAACGCCTGGGCGCGCAGGCCTGGAATATCCAAACCTAGCTCGCCGTAAATGGCAACTGCCCGGGAATTGGACTCCTGGGCGGCTTCACGCTGCCCCAATGAAAACAAGCAAATAGCTTGCTGATTGAGGCAGGCGGCTACTTTGGCTAAGCGACCTTGATCGCGATAATAGATAATAGCTTGTTGCCAAAAAGGCTCGGCTGCACTGAACTCCTTCCGTGCCATCGCCGCCATGGCCTGTAAGCCGGACGTGCGACCTTGATCCAACCTGCCCAGGTGCTTTGCAAATGCCTCGAACTCCTGCGACCATTCACTGGGATCTCGGGATTGAATGAGGTAGCGCAGGCGGTCCAACTGCATCACCCGCTCTTTGTCGTTTTCACCCTTGGCCAGCTGCAAGGAAGAATCAATCAGTAAAAGCGCCTGCGGAAATTTTCGTTCCTGATAAGCAAGCTGCGAACGTTTCCATATAATAAGCGATCGTAGAGATTTATCCCGTGTGGACAATCCTTCCAGAAGCCTGCCAGCTTCTCCATAATCCATTGCTTCTAGTTCTACGTCTGCAAGATTGATGGTGGCCTTGGCGATCCAATCCTCTTTGCCTTTAAGCACGGCATCCTGAAGCGCTTTATTAAAAAACAGCCGCGCCAAATCGTATTTGCCCGCAGCGTAAGCCGCCATTCCCCGTTCGGCGTATTTTGGCGAATCATCTGCCTGAGACCTTGTCGCACAAATAAGGAGAATACTTAACGCAAAACCGAAAACTAAGCGCTGCATCTAAGGACCCGTTTCATTCAGTAATACGGGGTATTCGCCTTGCTTAGCCATCTTCCCCCGGATAAACCAAAGATGGGAAACCGCGTCCATCAAATCACCGGCCTGATCGAGTTTGCCCGCCCCTTGAAGCATAATTTGATCCATACGTCTTAAAATGGTTTCACTTTGATCGGCCAACAAATTGGCATGCACGCTGAGCTTTTCAACTTGATCGGCTGTACGCACCAGACGACTGGAAGTGGTGTCTGCGCGGGACAAAAAGCCTCCCAAGCTAGAGTGGATGGTGTCTGTCAACAACTGGACGCGACCCAGTACTTGCCGACCCTGACCCACCGCAGTATCCACGTGGTTCACACTAGTCAAAAGATGATCGTACAATTCCCGCGAACCGAGCATGGCTCCTACCGTCGAAGCCGGATCCTTGCTCATGGTGGCAATGGTGTCGATGCTGTTGATCAGTTGATCCATTTTGCCCATGAGTTTGGTCAGGCCACTTAGGACGGACTCGATATCACGAGAATCCGATACGGCGAGAGTATCTCCGGAGTTGAGTACCAAGCCGCCCGGTCCAGACGTCTCGATATTCACAACCCGATCAGAAACCAAATTTTTGTCCCGCAACGCAAAAGCCACGGATCTCGTGGTGATAAAGTCCTGGAATTTTTTATCCAAAGTTAGGTCCAGTACAACCTTGCCTCCCGACATCTTTACATCATGCGTCAACATCAAGTTCAATGACTGTACCCGGCCGATTTTCACGCCATTAAAAAGCACGTCGGCACCAGGACGCAGCCCTACGCCATTCTCAAATACTGCACTCAATTTATATTGCAATTCAAACACGCCCTTTTTCTCAAAAAGAACGATGATAAGGACGATAAAAGTCACCAAGGCACTGACTACAAAAAATCCGGTCAGCAAATTGCGGTGACGATAGAGATCCAGCTTCATGCAGGACCCGCTGCGCTGGTCATATTGGCTTCTTCTTCCAATTGTCGGAATAGGTATTCAACAAAAGAATCCTGGCAATTCTTCAACTGTTCAAAATTCATCGGTTCAAGTAGCTCACCGTCCTTAAGCACTCCGATTTCACCACCCAGTTCACGAGCGGCCAGTAAATCATGGGTAACCAGAATCATGGAAACATGGTTGATACGGCGAATATTGGCAATGAGTGCGAGTAAAACCGAACGGCTAATGCGATCCAGTCCTGCTGTGGGTTCGTCCATGAGAATGAGCTTGGGCCGCATGATCATGGCCCTGGCCACCGCTGCGCGTTTGAGTATGCCGAGACTAAGCGATGCCGGGTACTGGTGTTGAAATTCCTTGATTAATAGCATTTCCAAGGCATTGTCAACGCGGTAACGGATCTCATCTTCATCACCGACATTATGATAAATCAACGGCATCGCCACGTTTTCAAATATGGTTTTGGTGGAAAGCAGGGCCGGACTTTGAAAGACAAATCCAACACTTCTCTTGAGTTCATTAAACTCGATGGCATTCAAAGTGGCTATATCCGTACCCAATAGGCGAATCACTCCGGCATCCGGTTTTTCAAGTCCGATCAGCAGCCGTAAAATAGTGCTCTTGCCTTGGCCGGACATACCGCAAATGATCAATATTTGGCCCGGAAGCACATGAAAATTGACGCGTTGGAGAACGGGCTCCTGTCCCGGATAAGCAAAACGCAAATTGGTCACGGAGGCTACTACACTCATAGAAAGCCAACTTTGGCCAAAAATGGAATAGCGAATAGAGTATCAAAAAGGGTGATGCAAATAAAACAATTAACCACTCCATTGGTTGTGGCCTTTGGCACTTGGCGGATATCGTTGGAAACATTCATGCCGTGATAACACGATATGACGGAAACCAGGATGCCAAAGAATAGCGGCTTCACTACGCTAAGTAGGCCGTCTATCACACCCATAGACGCCAAAATGCGTTCAAGAAAAAGAGATAGAGAAAGTTGTACCTCCGAAAATTCTGCCAACGATACTGAAAGCAATTTGACTACCAAATAGCCTCCAAAAATGGCGACCACATTGAAAATAACAGTGAGACAAAACATGGAAATGAGGATGGCGGCAAAGGAGGGATACACCAAGTAACGCACGGGATCGATGCCCATTGTTTTTAGCGCGTCGATTTCCTGTTGCACTTTCATATTGCCGAGGTAGGTCGTCAAGGCCGAACCCGTCCGACCAGCCACCAGGAAGGCCGTGAAGAGCGGGCCTACTTCACGAATCACCACTAGCACCATGACATTTCCGAAATAATCCCCCGCCCCAATTTTCGGCATCACCGTTGAAGCCTGCAGGATGGTGGCGCTTCCAATGATCAAGGCCAAAAAAGCAACCAGGGGAATGGCTTCTACTCCGGTATGGTAGATTTGCCCAATCAGTTGCTCGAGACTTTGCTTGCGATTACCTTGGCGGTTTTGGACGGCGCACCATGAGGCCTCCAACCCTAACTCCATCAATTGCCCGATGTAGGACTTGCGATATCGCATTCCTATCCAAAAAAGTACATGGCTCATTAGGGCTATTGTACACTAGGCACGCCATTCAAGGACAGGTCTGGAGAATTTGAGGAAGATGAGGAGTTTAAGGAATATTAGGAATTAGTTTTTTTCGGGGCTTGGAGCAGGATTTCCAGCTGTTCAAGCACTTCTTCCCGGCCAATTTTTGCGTCCGCGCTCGTAAGTAGGGGCGGTTGGGGCAACGCATGTCGCGAAGCAATTTGCTTTAAGGCTAGGCGAGCTTTTTCTTTGCCCAATTTATCCCCTTTTGTCGTCACTACCAAAAGAGGGATCTCAAAACCCGTCAGCCATTTTAATGCCTCTGCATCTACGGGACTGTCTACCATGCGTATGTCGATGAGATAAAGTAATCCGGATAGCGATCGACAACTACGGAAATAAATATCGATGGCGTCTTCCATGCTTCGTTTTTCTTCACGGCCGGTTTTTGCGTAGCCGAAGCCGGGAATATCCACGAGGTAAAAAGCTTGGTTGATCAAGAAGAAATTAATGAGTTTGGTCTTGCCCGGAACTTGGCTGGTCTTAACCAAATTTTTTCGCTGAACAAGAAAATTCAGTAAAGAGGATTTTCCCACATTCGAACGTCCCGCCACTGCGATATGCGGCAATCCGTCCTTGGGATAATCCTTTGGTTCCA
>JAYSRH010000076.1:0-5072 GCA_043721115.1 Fibrobacteria bacterium
GTCTGGCAACATATGTACAGTATCAATGAGAGTGGCCTTTCCGGTCGCTAAGTCCACGGCTTCCAAATGACACTGGATTTCTTCTTTAAGCTCCTGGCAATCAACTACTAATCCCCATTTCACCATCCCCCCTGAGACACCTGCGAGCAAAGCTGGGTCTTTTAGCTTGCCAATGGCATGTGCAGAATCCAGTACGCCGGAATTTTTTTTGCGGAGGTCATAAACTGTAAGGGAGCTGTCGTCCGCCAAATCTTGACCCAAATCCTGGTTCAAGCCCTGGATAAAAGCAGGGTCTTTTCCAGCCAAGTAAATACCCAACATGCTTACAGATAATTTTCCCCAGCTGCTTCCGTACAGAATGGATAAACTCAGAACGCCGACAATGTAGTAGGAGTACCGAGAAGTGTTGGGGGCTTTCACTCGGCAATTATACTCTTTCTATTCAGAGCATGGCCAACGGTCAATCAATACCTAAATACCCTCAACCCTAATGTTTTGACTTCTCGGATGTAGTCTTGAAAACTCGGCCCGTTACATCCACTTTAAAATGTCCGTGTAAAAATTTGGCTGGGGAAGGTGGGGACTTTGGTTTAGTAAAAATGGTTGTGGATACAGGTAAATCCCCATGGGCCATTGCCCAATATTGATATTCATTGGTAAGACCAGCATCGGTGGTTGGAATAGCCAGGGATCCAATTGATTTAACAATGATGGAGAGACTCGATTTTCCACGAGCGAATTGTGCAGGAATTTCAAATTCCGTGTCCCGAAACTGGGTTGGCATACTTCCATTTTCCCAGGTTGGGATTGGTTTGCCCAATTTGGTGTAATAGTCCTTTAGAGCAGCCAAATACCCGACATTGGCATAGTTGACTATATAGTTGGCCCCCTGCTCGAACCAGGCTCCCTCTCTTACTCCATCCACAAAAACATCTCATTCCTGGTGGTAAGCGGGCAGATTGATGCGTCAACGCTTACGCGCGCCTTGTACCGTTTACGTGTACAGCGCTTCAGATGCAGCATCACCAATATCCAGACTGTCGCAAGGATTTTTGGAATTGTACTTTGTCATTCTGCTTTCTCTTTCAAATTGAAAGCCTATGGAACAGTAGACAACGCCGACACTTCCGCCGGAGTCAGAGCCCGATTGTAAAGCCGGAATTCATCGATATCACCTTGTAAATGAGTGATACTTCTGACTCCCGCAGTGAGGCGAAATCCGCGACCAATACGATTAAAAAGAAAAACCCCAGACCAGGCTCCAGTACCATCCAGGTTACCATTTTGATAAACTTGCAAATCTCCATTTTTCCTGGTTATCGCAACATGCGACCACACATCCGGCACTTGAATGGTCGTGCCAATCACTTCATCCCATGAAGGCTTCCCCTGCGTATCGAACATGAACGGAAGTGCACCGGAATAAAGTCGGAAATTTTTTTGGGAAAAATTTAAGTTGCAACTGTCATCCATTCCCGCCAACACCTGGTTATTATCAATCTGCCCACGCAACCTAACCCAGGCAGAGATGCTAAAATCACTGTCGAGGTAAAGGGTGGGAATGGCGATATACGCACCTATGCCGTCGAAGGACATCGCGCCGCCAACTTTTCCTTTGCTCCATTTGGGGCGTCCCTCAAGGCGGCCATCCAATCCTCCAACTGGATCTACAGTTTGATTCCCGGCGCCTTCATCAAAAGGCCAATAGGCAATCAACCCATCCGGCACCAGAGAAGTAAAATTTGCAGTGGAGGTGCGGACCAGAACTACGGAATCAATGTTGATACTGTCCCCGGGAAGAATTTCGATGCCGTCCAATTCCTTGAATTGTATAAAGGGGATCGGGCTGTAAACACGTATGTGGACTCGACCGGGTGGCAAAGACTGAAACCGGAATCGCCCTGTAACGCCATTGACGGCCGCAACCCGATCCATTCCATACACCTGAACATACCCATGCAAAAAGGTGCTGTCCAGTAGAAAAGTATTGGCCGGCTCAACCGTACCAAGCAAGGTACCGGTAGCCTGTAAGGTATGTTTGCCGGTATGATTTTCTCCGGAAGCCACGCGAACAGATATAGGCAGTATCAACCCCAAATCATTTCTATCCCCTATTTCTAATTGGTACTCTCCGGGAGCCACTGAGTCGATACTAAAACCGCCATTCCTATCCGTCACGCCATCCCGTGTGCCGCTTTGTCCTCTCGCTACACGTGAAATTTTGGTTAATCCCCGACTAGATGGATCCGCAAGAAACCGAATATCGCGCAATCGATATTGCATGCCAACCGCAGGTCCGCCGCTTGGAAGCAAAACCTGACCGATAACAGTTTCCGAACTTGTGCCCGCTATGTCTTGCGCATGATCAGGTCCACAGCCAAAAATTGCGTAGAGTGCAGCCAAGCAAATGAATTGCACCCAATGAGACAGGGTGGCCGTTTTATTTGCCCCATGCATAGGATATTTAATCTGGCGCATTGGGAAGTTTTGTGAGTGGGAAAAGATTATAGCTCATCTGGTACACCCGGTCTGGTTTCACATCTTTTTCAGCCAGCCCAGATATCTTTTTCCGCAATGCCACAATTTCCTGTTTTACCATTTGGAAAGTCTCGCGGGAAAAGCTCAGAGTCAATGTCGACATATCCAAATCCTTTAGCGATGGTGCATCATAGGATTTGGCAGCCATCAGCAACATCGCTTTTTGAAAATTTATCAAATTAAGGGTCTGAACATTGCGCTCGGTATTTCCCGTTCCGGAAGTTATAACAGCATCCAGGGGACGATAATTTCCTTGATCATCCTGTGCAATCATTCCCAACTTTTCCAATACCTTAATGGCTTTCTTAGCTTCGGCAGCCCGAATTGGAGGACTGAGGGCGCGTGCCAGAGCGGAAAAATCACCGTCGCAGGGAAAATAGGAGAGCAACGCGCGAATTGCGCTGTAATACCACTTGGAATAAAACTCGTATTGGGTGCCATCGACCTTGTACGCCTTGGAGTCATAACTTGACATCAATTTACGGAAATAGATCCGTCGTTCTTCAATGGACGAGGCTTCATTGAAAAGGACCATGTTCAAGAAATATTCGGCCTCGCGATCGTTGAGTTCCAAAGCTTGGGAAAACTTCAGCATCAACCCTCGTCCCAGGCTTTGCCGACCTTCAATCACATCCTTATACAGCCCAACAGAATTGATTCCCGCTTTTCCGGCAAAGTATCGGTAGGAAAAAGCCTTGGAAATCTTTTTTCTTTCCTGATAATAGTCCAACAAGTACTTCCGATAATCGGTATAATCGAATACCCTAACCTTACCTGAAACACTTCCCTGTGGCTTGACCATAAGAGATAAGATAAGCCCTGGAACTGGCTAAGGTCGAATGTTTTTAAATTTCCGTTCCGATTACACGGAACAGTTCCCTAGTCACCAGAAACAACGGTAATTTTAGGCGGAAAGTTCGGCGGATCGGGCTACCGCGGCGGCTACGGCATTCATTAAAATGCCTTTAAAACCAGCCGTTTCCAGGACGTGCAGGCCGTGAATGGTCGTTCCTCCTGGCGAGCAGACCTTAGCGGACCATTGTGCGGGACTGCCTTTGCCGCTTTCAAGGAGCTTCAGAGCGCCTTTAGCCGTTTGCATCACCAAGGCCGAGGCGACTTCGCGGGCCAGTCCAGCTTTTACGCCAGCCAGTATCAATCCCTCCAAGAACTCAAAAATATAGGCCGGTCCACTGCCGGACAGACCCGTCACCGCATCCATTTGATGTGCCGTTACGCGTACGGCTTTGCCTACCGCCTTGAAGATATGTTCGGCGACCAACAAGGTTGCCTCGGAGTGCCCATCGATTTCAATGGCCGTCGCGCCTTCGCCAACGGATAAAGGGAGGTTCGGCATGACACGGACAATTTGATACTCTTCAGGAAAATGGGCGCGAATATTTTCACTCGTGACACCAGCCATAACGCTTAAAACCACTCGTTCTTTCTCACTGCTTTGGGGTTTTAAGCCCGGCGCTACATGATGGAAAATCTGGGGCTTTACGGCTAGAATAAGCACATCGCTATGGTCCAGCAAGTCATGCGCATGCACTACGGTCTGGACGCCGAGATCTTTTTTAAGCGCATCCATTGCTCCAGCAATGGTGTCATAGACATAAATATCTTTTGGCTTTGCGGTTCCAGAGGCTACCAGGCCACGGATCAAAGCTCCGCCCATATTGCCACAGCCTAATACGCCGATGTTTTTAAGATCAACCATTCATCGAATCCAGGAAATCTTTGTTGCTCTTACCGCTCTTAAGTTTGTCGACTAAGAACTCCATGATTTCCACTGGAGAAAGATCTTGCAAGTATCGGCGTAAAATCCAAACCCGGCGTAAGTCTTCCGGAGTCATTAACAATTCTTCTTTTCTGGTTCCGGACTTGAATACGTCGATAGCGGGCCAAATGCGTTTTTCGGCGATACGACGATCCAAAATCAATTCCATATTTCCCGTGCCCTTGAACTCCTCGAAAATAACTTCATCCATGCGACTACCCGTTTCAATAAGCGCCGTGGCGATAATGGTTAGGCTGCCGCCGTCTTCAATATTTCGAGCCGAACCGAAAAAGCGTTTGGGCTTCTGCAAGGCCATGGCATCCACACCACCGGAAAGAATCTTGCCGGAATGCGGAATAACCACGTTATGAGCGCGCGCCAGACGCGTGATGCTATCCAGAAGAATAACCACATGCTGTCCGTGCTCGACTAATCTCCGAGCCTTTTCAACAACCATATTGGCCACTTGAATATGGCGTTCCGGGGGTTCATCAAAGGTCGAACTGAACACTTCTGCTGGTACGCTTCGGCGCATATCCGTAACTTCTTCCGGACGTTCATCAATGAGCAGCACCATGAGCTTGACTTCAGGATGATTCTTGACAATGGCATTGGCGATATTCTGAAGCAAAATGGTTTTACCCGCTCGCGGAGGCGCGACGATGAGGCCACGTTGTCCGCGCCCAATCGGAGTAAATAGATTCATGATACGGGTACTGATTTCCTTAGGATCGTACTCCACATTGAAAGCCACATC
>JAYSRH010000077.1:0-14259 GCA_043721115.1 Fibrobacteria bacterium
GACATCAGATGCCCAAGGAAAATTTCATTTACAAGGAACGATTTCCGGTATAGTCAAAAGGGCCTCTTTACCGGGCGGGTTTCACCTGAAGTATTTCGATGGGAAGATTGCATTTATGAATCCTAACAGTCGCCCCGTGCGTCTGGAAATGGTATCTGCAACTGGACAAAGGCGCCTGCTGGCAGCGGGTGGATTGGGCTTGCCAGCTCTAGAACAAACGACCCTCGATTTGGATAAATTGTCGGGACCTTCTGCTGGATTTTTTTGGTTGCGGGTTATCTCGGAGTCGAAAGAATCGTCCTTTCGATTCATTAAAAGTGCAGGGTCTCACGGCGTGCTATGCGGGAGTAACCTGGGCCCTGAAGAACCCAAACAGAGTGGATTGACTAAGACCCAAAGCCCAACACTTTACGACAACAGTATTTTAGAAGTAACGGCCACCGGTTTTCTGGACAAACGATTTAACCAAACCGTATTAGTGAAGGCGGGGCTTTCTCTATCTCTATTGCCGAAGAGCACGCCCCTAAAGGATCGTATTCAGGATTTCATCGGGCCGGGTCGAAACCTGCGGCTCGCTTTCCTCAGAAAAGAAGTTGGCACTTTGCATAAATTTGTAATGCATTATGTTGATTTAGCTGAAATGACTAACGATACTATGCCGGATCATGTTTTCGCCGATTCGCGAGGCCCGGAAACATCAGGCTTTGGAGCTTTCGGTCCATCCTGGTCCCCGGACGGCAGTATGCTTGCCTATGAAATTGGTTTCGAAAACCTGACCCTGCCAATTAGTCGTATCTACATCCAACCATTGATTGGTCCAAGGTTGGACGGACCAATAAATCCAGCTACCAATCCACGTTGGTGGTCGGACGGCAAGGATACTTTCTTGACTTGGTGCACATCAGGAAATCAAGGTGGCTGGCTGGATACAAGCGCTTCCACGTTCAGCCAAAAATTCTCCGGAGTCGCATTGACCGGAATGCTGGAGAGGCTGGCCAAGGGCAGTTATAATGGAGGATTATCGAGGAACGGTCGCTATTTGGCTTCAGGATATCCCTATGGAGTAATCCTGGACAAGGCCACTAAGGTACAGCAATACCTGCACGTTTATCCTGGGCATCCCAAAGCCAAGGACGGCAGCTCAACGGATTCGTTGCAAGTATGCAATGCTTCGATTTCACAGGATTCCCTGCACCCCGCTCGTATGCTTTTTCTGGACTTTGGCGTGACCGCCGAACCCACCTATGCCAACATGGTTACACCTAAAATCTATGCACAGCACCGCATGATCTTGATTGGAGAGTTTGGTTCTGATGCGCCAGGTCGAATCGTAGATTTTATCGATACGCCACCATCGGAATTAGCCCTGAATAAAACCTGGGACGATCCGGAGTGGACGAACCAGGGCGACTATGTCGTAGCAACCACACGTGATCCCAATGGCGACTTATCCAATCCCGCCGAACCGCAATCGACTCAACCGGACATTTACCTCATCAAACTTTCTACCAAGGAAAGTTTGCGCATTCTGTCTGGGGGTAACCAGACACTGCCCGTGGCTTGGATAGGCCCTTGAAGGTTGGGTAACCCAACGGTTCTCCATTTCTTTGTACCAAACGGTACAGCCTAAAATTCCCCAAAGATACGCATGCAAAAATGCCGCCTAGGGGTATAATATTGCGTATGGATGCGGCGAGCCGAAATGGCCGGTTTAAATCAATATTTGGACTAGTTGGTTCTGGAATTTTTTTCTTCCTACTCACGCTGGCCTACACTGAACCGATACCCTTCCACAAAGCGCTTGATCGTCCTTCCCTCTCCGCCCGTTTTCAACCCGTTCGCCTCATCCCGGAGGATGTCAGCCAACTACAAAAGTTTAAGCTTTTGGCATCTGGTTTCCGTGCCGATTCCACGCATCATTATTCAATTCGAAATGGACGTTTGGAAATTTCCTATGATCTTTTGCAGGCTTTGCACGCAGGTACCTTGTCGGATACGGGTGTGAATTATGGCAGCAGGCTAACAGCCTACCTTGGAACCCATCATGGGATACATTTCCAGACCTCCGGCAGTTCATTTGGAGTGTACACGCCTGATGATGAATGGTATGCCGATTCGCCCCAATGGGCTCTGCACAATATTGGAACCACTATTGCCGATAGGCCTGGAAAAGCCGGGGTGGATATCAATGTTGAAAAGGTTTGGGATAAATTCGGCGGAAGCGATTCGCTAATTATTGCGGTTGTCGATGCTGGATTTGGATTTCAACACCCGGAATTAAAAGGTAAGAATTGGCGAAATATGGCCGAGGTACTGGGCAAGCCCAATGTCGATGACGATAATAATGGGTTTGTCGACGACTCGGTCGGCTGGGACTTTGTGGACAATGACAACTTCCCGGATGACTTTAACGGACATGGCACCAATGTCAGCTCCGTAATAGCGGCGGCTTTTGACAATGGAAAAGGAATTGCCGGTGTGGTACCACAATGCCGTATTATGCCGATTCGTGTGCTGGATGCCAGCGGCATGGGCAAACAGGACGATATTGCCAAGGGCATTATGTACGCCATCAACAATGGCGCTCGGGTGATCAATTTCAGCATCGGGGGAGATGTAGACAATGCCGCCATGCGGACAGCTTTCCAGGCCGCTCGGGACAGAGGCGTTCCCATTGTTGTGGCAGCGGGCAATGATGGCCAGGATATTGAAATCACACCTTCCTATCCGTCTTCCTATACTTTTGACAATTTATTGGTGGTTGCCGCTCACGATCATGCCGGACTTTTTTGCGGGTTTTCCAATTTTGGCAAAACTTCCGTGGATATTGCGGCGCCGGGTGAATTGGTTTTGGTGGCGGGATTGCCAAACCCGTTGTCGGTTTGGAAAGAAGGTTTTGAGGCTGTGGATTTATCCGCTTGGACTCTTTCAACCGGAGCGTTTGCCTTATCAACTACCGCACCCATTGTGGACAAACAATCTCTAACCTGGGTCACGGGTAGCAATGTAAGTGCAACCAGCGCAGCCTATATTGATTTGAGTGGCCGGGAAGGCTGCATGATAAAGCTTCAGGCCACGTACCATCCTGCCAATGCATATGACGCACTTATCATTGAGGCAAATGCAGAAGGGTCCGCACTATGGACTACGCTTGGCGTAGTCACAGCAGATGTTAGTGCGAATTACTTGTTGACCTATGGACTGCAAGGTTTCGATGGAGTGAAATTTAGGTTGCGCTTTCGTACTTCAGCCAAGCTTTCTAGTTCAGGTAGGATTCTTAAAATCGATGGCTTGGAAATTACCGCGCATGATCCAAATCCTGTTGATCGAAATATTTATAAGGTGGTGGCAGGTACGTCCATTGCAGCTCCGCATGTGACAGGCTATGTCGCCTTGCAGCGGGTGGCCTGCGACCGCATGGGACTTGTCTGGAACCGAACGCGCGCCTTGGCAGGTGTTGTACAAGAACCGGCCTTTACTGGAAAAGTGGCCACGGGAGGGCGACTGGATATGTTAAAAGGCCTTCAATTTTACCTCTCCACGCTCCCGGATTTTCATGTGATAGACTCATCGGTATTATCCTGGCGGGTGGGCGACCAGGTGCGGTACACATTGGATTTGACACCGGTCCCGGTTCTCACCTACCAGTATTCGCTCGGTGGCCTGGGAACCAGCGCCATGGTCGATGGAGCAGGAAAATTGCTCTGGGTTCCGGCGCCAAATGATACGGGAATGCATATTGTGACGCTTACAGCAACTGGTCCAACAGTGTTGCGCAAGCGTTTCAATCTTCAGGTTCTGCAAAATCTTCCAGTTAGAAATCTTGAAAATCATGCCATAAAAAGTGACAAATGGATCAGCTGGCGGTTGGCGGGACAGAGCTTCCTAATAAGCCCGGAAAAGTTGGTTGGACGGCATTGGGTTGAAATTCAAGGAATGGACGCCCTGGGAAAAGTCCAAGTTCTCAAAAAAGCTTGGATGGAACCCAATAATTTCTTGCATCCATGGGAAGTGACAGCCAGCCCTTTGCTCTTTGCCCAAATTCAGGTGAGTGTGGATGGCATCCTCCTACCTAGGGCTAAATAAACAACCATTTTACAAAGGCATCGGCCGGAAGTAGTTTTTTGGATGGGGCCGGGAAGCCTCACTTCTTGTTCTGCTGAAAGCCATTGTTGGAGGAATTATCCAGGCCTTAAATCCAGCGTCCGAATTTGTGCTGACAAAAAAGGATGGCGAATTCTTACGAGTCATAGCCAGCGTTTCTGTAGTGATAGCCCATTGCATTCATTTCTGGGTGGAAGGCTTTTACAGCACAAGGGATTATGGGTCGCTTTCCTATCTCGCCACCTTTCTCGATCAAGCTACGCGGTTTACCGTACCATTATTTTTTTTCTTATCCGGATTTGGACTGACCTTGCAATTCAAGGGAAAGTCCATCGATCTTGCTCGTTATTATCGGTTCCGACTCCTTAAAATCCTCGCCCCATTCCTTGTCTGGTCGGGTATCACTGCTTTCCGGCATCTTGATTACCTTCAGGCACTGCCGTGGAATACGGATCCAGTTGGTACCGCAAAAGTTGTTTCCCGGTTTTTATTCCTGGACGGTTTTGATTACCAATATTATTTCCTCATAGTCATCTTCCAGTTTTATTGTCTGTATCCGTTTCTTTACAAACTCGGCAAATCAAAACTTTTCATGGGTTTGTTTTTAGTGTTACACCTAGGATTCCTCTCCCCGGTTGAAGCCTTCTTGGAAATTTGGGGTTTGGAATTACCCAAAATCCATCCAAATATCCTGCTCTTCCACTGGTTCTATTGTTTCGCCGGAATCTATGCAGCTTGGAATAAGGATTTCCTGACGAATCTGTTAATGCGCTGGAATAAGTGGAAAGTTTTGGCATTTTGGTTCGGCACAACCTTAATTCTAAATGGTGAATTCCTGGTTAATATCCAAAATGATAAATATCTCGCGGATACCGATCACTTCAACCGCTGGTCCGTAGTCCTGTATTGTCTGGCCTCATTGATGGTTTTTATGAAAGCTAAAGGGTGGATTGCGGAGAAGGTGTATCACAATCCAAATTTTCAATTCCTTTTTAGCCATGTTGCACCCTATACTTTCTTTGTTTATTTGGCTCACACACACGTATTAAGAGTCATTGATTATTTGCTCTGGGAAGTCACGGTATTCGATTTCTTGAATCGGATTATTCTTGTGGTGGCAGGTTCTTATTTATTGGCTTGGTCCACACAATGGTTGCTGGAAGATTTTCCTAAAGTGAGATTCTATTTCGGCCTGCCAAACAAGCCCATCATGAATTGGTCGGGCGTACCGGGACTTAGTACCTTTAGAATTAGACGCCAAAATCATTCTGCACGGACGCGATCTTATCCATTGTCTGAAAGCATTGGACAGGATAGAATAATGGAAATGTCAAACGATCCCTCGTCTTTTTAATCTGGAACCCTAAGTTCCGATTCCGCAGTCAAGGCCTTGGGAACAAGAATGGTTGGGACGTTTAAGTTAAAGGGAATGAGAATCATGCTTAAAAAACTCGTTCGAACCAGCTTATTCTTTTTGACTTTTGTTATGGTATTGACCACCCATGCTCAAGCTCAAGTCATTGGGGAGAAGGGCCGGATTTGCGAAGCAAAACCGGTAATGAAATGTCTCGATAAGGAAAAAATCGAAGGGACTACTTTGAGGGTTCCTCAGGATGATGCAGCCATTGCCAAGGACGGTTTTCTTATTTGTGACAGTTCGTTCAATTATACAACTTCACCGGATATTGTCCTTATCATGGACAATACTGCTTCAATGGCGAATAATAGGATTTTGGATGGCATTCCTCGCTGGTGCACAACAGCGAAAGATCCACCCGATGATCCAGGTTGTATCAGCGGTGATCCGGACAGTTTAAGGGGACCTGCCCTGCGCACCTTTATCGATAGCGCACTCGTCAAAGGTGGGGTAGGCATGAATATAGGCGTCGTCACTTTTTCAGATTTCGCCGTCCCCAAGTCGCAAAGTCTATTGCCGCTTACAATAGCTACTCGGGATGCCATCAAGGCTTCTATCATTATGGATGCAGAAGGAGCGACTAACTATACTACTGCTTTTCAAGCGGCCATCGATCTACTATTAACATCCAAGAAACCTAAGTCGGAACAATTCATCATTTTTGTTTCGGATGGACGCCCAAATTTGCCAATTAGTGACGAAGGGGGGCCCTATCTTTACAAGGCATTTTTGGACAAGCTACCGACC
Source organism: Fibrobacteria bacterium (assembly GCA_043721115.1). Taxonomy (GTDB): domain Bacteria; phylum Fibrobacterota; class Fibrobacteria; order UBA11236; family UBA11236; genus Chersky-265. The sequence continues at coordinate 6,269 of JAYSRH010000077.1, forward strand.
GTTCATTCCATTTTTCTCGGCGACAATCAGGCCAACTATAAAGATATGCAGGACATTTCCCAGCATACGGGCGGTTCATTTTTTCCTATCAAAGACGTGGGCCTGCTAGCCGGAATTCTAACAGACTCTTTGGCAAAAAAGTTGTTCCGCCGTGCCCTGCCTACTTTGACAACTGTTAAGAACATTACGACCAGCTCAACGTTTCAAGTAAAGGATTCCAAGCATGTTCTCGCAGTAGGTTCAACTTCATATACTCTGCAATTGCCTGGCCCACTTTATTTGAAGCCAGGTATCAACGACTTGGTCGTCAAAACCGAATATGGCTTCTCCGACAATGTCCAGGAGGTGCATTTTAAGGTTGAGCGGACGGCTACCGGGCCTTTCAGCAATATAGTGGAATCCTGCCGCGACTTACCTAAACTGCTCGTCTACAATAGCCATGATCAGCCCATTAATCTTTTAGGGCTGCCAATCAATATCAACGACTCCCTTTTGCGCTATTCTCTGACAACGAGTGCCCAAGGACTGGATTCCTTCGATGTGGTTGTACGAACAACCAGCACCACTACCGCTCAACATGACTTGGAGGCCATTCCCAATACTGATGCCAATCGCAAGGATTCTACTTGGAACAATTCCGAACCGTTTCAACATCAGACGATTGTGAAGAAGCCCGGTGATCGACTTGTGCAGGTTGAGCATGCGGAAACCGTGATCCTAGCCTACCATAATCCCTACATACCGGATGACAGCGTGCAAGTTAAGGTTCTTGTCAAATACGGCCCGGATTTCGATAAATCTGCCTATTGGGATTTGGATGCAGATGGTCGAATTGAGACCGTGGATATTCACTTAAAGGAGCTGCTCCGTGCCCTGCCTAATAAGCTGAAGTTCCATATCACTGATGCACTAGGTGTTGGCTATGACCGAACCGCCCAGCTTTCAGCTAAGGAAATCGCCTTTGGCCTCAAATCCGACAATTCAACGGATCCCAGTCATATCGTGGTTACCTTGGCCAACCCATTTCCCTTTGGTGTCACTTCCGTGGCATTTCCCGATACCTCGGGAAGAACCTTTTTGCAATGGGACGTCCCTTTTGTGAATACCACATTTCGCGTGGATGACTCCGTGCCGCCTGTTATCCTAAAGGCAGATGTAGTGAACAAGGATAAGGACAACCCGCTAATCCGAATCCTTATCACGTACTCCGAGCCGATCACTCTCGATCTGCAATTGGCCATGGAGCCAGTGGTATTCAAACGGGATACCGCAGTCTTTACCATCGATCAAATGCCAGTGGAACGCATTCAGAAGTTGAGTGAAACCGAATATACCTATCACCTCAAATCGGGAAGCACATTTACTCCTGTTGGCGGGGATTTTGTAGCAATCAACAACAATGGCGAGACGAAAGATCTTTTTGGACGCACTCCGACTGTACGCATTTTTACACCGATGGGTGGTGCCGTCCCCAGCCAGTCCGTTACGGATTTCTATGTAACCTTTGCCAATGGTTCCAAGTCCAAGGCGGAAGCCGTGCCTACTTCTCCGGAACCGGATCACGTCCTCATCCCCGTAGACAGCAAGGGCTATGCGATCCCTGGTAGAAGCGAAAACGGAAAATGCGAGAACTGTGTCGCCAAAGAAGGCGATCTGTTTTTAGGATCGGTAATTGTAGTAGTGACCAAGTATCCTGTTACATATACCTTTTCCATCTTTACCAATTTGGGCCAATTGGTCGCCAAAGCCACAGGCAAAATTGAGGAAGAAGACTTGAAGCTCCTGGATAAAAAAGAGGATCCTACTCACAATCCGAATTTAACCGAGTACACACAAAGAATCGTCTGGACTGGTCGAACATTAAATAGGCAAATGGCCGGAACCGGGGCGTATGTGCTGAAAGCAACCTTCCATTATGACCAATCCTTTAAAACTGGGGCCAGATCTTCTTTCAGCACCAAGCTCACTAAATTTGGTTTTCTAAGAACCTGTTGTAATACCCAAAACTCTGGGTGGTTTGACTGATGCGTTTCCGATCTTTAATCATGAAAAACTCGATTGCCACCCTCTGTTGTGCGATATTCACTTTGCTGCTTTTGGCGTGTTTAAAGAGTCCATCGGGTCCGGGACCTGTGGTTGGTAAGACCTGCCGGGAAATCAGCGACTCTGTCTTTCCCGTGAGTACGGGCGAGCCTCAGTTTAGGGTACTAACTCCAAACGGAGGAGAAACTTTTCATTTGGGCGAAAAAATGCGGGTACTGGTGACCAGTCAAGGAAATTCAAGTGCCTTGGCAAGACTGGTCATATGGAGTAATGGCTCGAGTACAAAGGTTCTTTTACCTGATTTGCCGTCTAAGAGCATCGATTTGGTAAACCGCTGCGATCTCAGCTTTATAATTCCAGATTCCATTCCTTCCGGCCTGGGAAAAACTATTTCCATGGTTTCAGATTCTATCAAAATCTTTGTGGCCGACTATGATAACGAAACCTTCTTCAATGATTATTCCAATGGGTTTTTCCGCATCTTACCCAGGTAGGATTTGCCAAATCGGAGGCGGTAGGATTTGAACCTACGGTACAGTTTCCCATACTTCAGTTTTCGAGACTGACACCTTAAACCGCTCGGTCACGCCTCCCAATCAGCGGGATGCAATCTAAAAAACAAATTCCTGGTTTTCACCATTTCCCAGCGCCCTTTATTATCTTTTGCCTCTCAAATATGGCCCGGTCCGCACACGCAATTTCTGAACAGAATTCCTGAGTTCCATGCCGGAAAAGCCCCGATTTAATCCTATTCAGAAGCTGAAAACGCTCTTACTGGGTAAGTCCATTGACCCTTCTGACAAAAAATCCTTCCATAGCATCAGCCTAATCGCGTTTTTTGCCTGGGTAGGCCTTGGAGCGGATGGACTTTCTTCTTCCAGCTATGGCCCGGAAGAAGCCTTCAGGGCCTTGGGTGCACATCCCCATCTAGGGATTCTGGTGGCCCTTGGATCCGCATTGACTGTGCTTATCATCAGCGCCAGCTATTCACAGCTGATAGAAATTTTTCCAGCCGGTGGTGGCGGATACTTGGTTGCAAGCAAATTGCTTTCGCCACAAGCTGGCATGGTGTCCGGATGTGCATTGCTCATTGACTATGTTTTGACCATCACCATTTCTGTAGCCAGTGGCGCGGATGCCATTTTCAGTTTTTTACCGAGGCATTGGTACCACTACAAGTTCGAAGCCACGTTGTTTGTTCTCTTGCTCTTGGTAATCATGAATCTAAGGGGCGTTAAAGAATCTATACTGCCTTTGGTTCCGATTTTTCTGGTCTTTGTCTTGACGCATACTTTTGCCATAATTTATGGCTTAGTGGTGCATCTCTGGGATTTTCCGGAAGTTGTTCATTCCACCATGGTGGATGTTGGCGTCACCCACAGCGAATTGGGGCTGATGGGGATGATTTTTCTGTTACTTCGGTCCTATAGCATGGGAGCAGGAACGTATACGGGTATTGAGGCCGTCAGTAACGGTATGCCCTTGCTTCGGGAACCAAGACTGCAAACAGGAAAACGTACCATGATTTATATGGCGGCATCTTTGGCCTTTATGGTGCTGGGATTAATGCTGCTTTACGTTCTCTACCATTTGACGCCGCTTCCTGGCAAAACTCTGAACGCAACTCTATTTGATACCATGACTAGTAACTGGAATCCGACGGCGAGCAAAAGTTTCATTTGGGCCAGCTTGGTTTCTGAAGCCGTAATCCTTTTTGTCGCTGCGCAAGCTGGATTTCTTGGTGGTCCTCGGGTATTGGCCAACATGGCTCTAGACCATTGGTTCCCAACAAAATTCACTTTATTAAGCGATAGGTTGGTGGCCCAAAACGGTGTCATATTGATGGGTGGTGCGGCGGCTATTATTCTGATGGCAACCAAGGGATCCGTTCAGCTTCTGGTCGTGCTTTATTCCATAACCGTTTTCATAACCTTTGTGCTTTCTCAAATGGGCATGCTGAAATACTGGTGGAGTGTTCGAGACAAGATGAAGGGCTGGAAGCGTCGCATCCTGACTAGTGCTGTGGCTTTTGGTCTTTGTTTATTCATTCTGATTACGGTAACCATCCTTAAATTCAACGAAGGGGGCTGGGTTACCCTGATTCTAACCGGCCTTCTGGTAGTTCTGGCGACCTTTGTGAAACGACACTACAACAATGTCGCAAAAATACTTAAACGGATGGACAACCTGGTCAATGCAGCCAAGACTTCCCAGTCGGGGGCTATTCCAAATATCATGGGCGCGGCTGGTAGAATGGCATCGGATAAATCAATTCCGGAACCTGTGATACCTAAGTTCGATCCAAAAGCGCGCACTGCAGTCATGCTGGTAAGTGGTTTCAACGGGGTTGGATTGCACACTTTATTCAGCATCATTCGACTATTCGGTGGCATTTATAAGAATTTTGTATTTGTGGAAATTGGATTAATCGATGCCGGCACTTTTAAAGGCGCAGACGAAGTCGAGAATTTGCAGTCTCATGTGAAGGTTGAATTGGACAGCTATGTGGAGTTTATTAGCAGGCATGGCTATTATGGGGAAGGGGTATCCTTGCTCAGTCATGATGTGGTGGAAGGCAGTGCGCAAATAGCTCCCCAAATCCTATCGCGCTTTCCGCATTCCGTATTTTTCATGGGCCAATTGGTTTTTCCAGAAGAAAGCTTTTTTTCCAGGCTCTTTCACAACAATGTGGTCTTTGCCGTGCAACGCAGGCTGTATCATTTAGGAATCCCCTTTATCATTATGCCCGTTCGCGTAAAGATGCGGGTGTAAAGCTTCATGGTGACGCCTAGGCTGAAACCGGCGCGTCCGTTTCTCAAATGGGCAGGTGGCAAAGGCCAATTACTGGACCGCTTTGGTCAATATTTTCCAAAGGCACTGGCCGACGGCTCCATAGACACCTACATAGAACCATTTCTGGGCGGCGGTGCCGTTTTCTTCCATGTTATGCAGAATTTTCCGGTGAAATCAGCCTATTTAATGGATGTAAATCCGGAATTGGTCTTGGCATACCAAGTTGTGCGTCAAGATGTGGAAAAGCTTATCATACAAATGGGCCAAATGGAGAAAGCGTATTTAAAGCTTGGTGAAAGCGCACGCAAGGTGAGATTTCTAAAGGTGCGATCCGATTTCAATCAGGCGCTGCCCGGCATGGATTTTAGAAAGTACAGCTCCACTTGGGTTGAACGGACGGCGCAAATCCTTTTTCTCAACAAAACGTGCTTTAACGGCCTTTTTCGCGTGAATGGTAAAGGCGCTTTTAATGTGCCCTTTGGCAGTTATGTTAACCCCACCATCCTCAATGCGGACAATCTGCGTAGAGCCTCGGTACTTCTTGCCAAAGCGGATATCCGCCAAGGCGACTTCCGGGCATTACTAACGGAAAAATCCAGAATTAAAACGGGGACTTTCATTTACTACGACCCGCCCTACCGGCCAATCAGCGCCACGGCAAGCTTTACCTCTTATAGCCAGGGAGGCTTTGGAGATTCGGACCAGAAACAACTCGCACAAATGTTCCAAACATTGGATCGACGAGGAGTATATCAAATGTTGAGCAATTCTGATCCAAAGAATACCGATCCACGGGATGATTTTTTTGAAGAACAGTATTCAAAATATTTGAACCGCATGTTCCGAGTCCCCGCAAGCCGATCCATCAATGCCAATGCTGCAAGTCGGGGTCGCATCAACGAAATAGTGATTACCAACTATAAGGTCTGATGGAACGCGACGAGGCGTGGAAGCGGGTTTTCGAACGGTTACCCGTGCTTGAGTCCCTAGAACGCGATGGTATCTTCTACGTTACGGCAGATGAACTGAAAGCATATGGAGGTCGTGAGCCAAGGCTAATGGCCAAGGTCGATACTTTGGCGCAGCGTCCGGCAATATTGGCGGAGCATGAACTAGCCATTTTTCCAGTCCGAAATGGGCGCTATGCCCTCTTTCCGGACCCGGACCAAAAATCCTTTTTCAGATTTACAAAGGATGCGGAATTGCCGCTCCGACCCTTTAGATCCAAGGTGGATTTGAATCTATACGATACCTTTCCACGTAACCAGGAAGCCAGTGAATCCCAAGCGCTGGACTTTGCTTACATCTCAACCTTATTGCCTACTTTTTGTGGCGAGCCGGACATTCGACTCACTTTGCGTGGTCGTTTTTTTTCCGGTGGATTTTCGTTTCGTACGCCCATACATGCACGCAACGTTGCCGTTGACCGGGTTCAAATTGAAGTGGACGCAGGCTATGAGGGCACAACTGGAATTTACCTAATAGAGGCGAAGCGAGGTCGACGGGATAATTTCCATATCCGACAGCTTTGGTATCCTTGGCTGCATTGGTCCAAGCTAACCCGTAAACGCGTCATTCCGATTTTCTTTACCTATAGCAATGGACAATATTTTCTTAGTGAATTGTCTTTTGACGAGCAATTTGGTGATTTGCAAGTTGTTCGAAATCGAGCCTATTGTTTGGACGAGACACCATTGGCGGAAGTGGATTTCCAAACATTGCTGATGAATATTCCCGTGGGATTTGAGCCTGCTGATGCCTTTCCCCAGGCCAATGATATGGATAAATTAGTGGACATGGTGCAGGCCATGATGGACGTCCCAATGACGAAATCCGACATCGCGGAATTATTCGATTTTGACGATCGGCAAGGGGACTACTACGGAAACGCAGCCTGTTTCCTGGGATTGCTGCGCCGAGTGGATGGGGGCTTTTCAGTAACAGAAGCCGGTTTGGAATTTGGGCGACTCCGGTCTCGAGCAGCCCGTACAAGCCGTCTGGTGGCGATTCTGATTAGTATGCCCACCACGCGAGAGGCTATTCAGCTTCTTGTTAATAAGGGGTTCCGGCTCGAAAAAATAGCCAATGATGAAATTGCCGCGCTGATTCGTAAACGCAGTGGATTATCAGGCTCGACACCGGAGCGTAGGGCTTCTACTTTACGGGCTTGGTTGGGATGGATAATGAGTAATGTTAAAATTTACACGGGAGTCTAGGTATAAATGCAAAAGACAGAAAACCTAAACATCAGGGAAACGGTCCCGCTGATTCCACCGGCTGAATTGCATCGTTTGCTTCCTATGGACGAAGCCTCAACAACAACGGTAGTGGAAGGCCGTCGTGCCATACAAAACATTTTATCAGGAACAGATGATAGGCTTATCGCCATACTGGGTCCGTGTTCCATACACGACACGGATGCGGCTTTGGAGTATGCCCAAAAGCTCAAGGATTTGTCCGATCGGGTTAAGAACAGCCTGGTCCTTGTCATGCGCGTTTATTTCGAAAAACCACGTACAACGGTAGGCTGGAAAGGTTTTATCAACGATCCGTTTCTGGATGATTCCTGCGACATTTCGACCGGACTGCGAGAAGCCCGGAGATTGCTGGTTCAAATCAATGCCATGGGCCTGCCGGCCGCCACTGAATTTCTCGATCCCATCGTACCCCAGTATATCGCCGATTTGGTAACCTGGGCCGCCATTGGAGCTCGCACCACCGAGTCTCAGACGCACCGCCAAATGGCGAGTGGTTTATCCATGCCGGTAGGTTTCAAGAATGGCACCGATGGAAATATCCAAGTGGCCATAGATGCCCTAACATCTGCGCGCAATGCCCATAATTTCCTGGGGATGGATGGGGAAGGCCGTACGTGTATCGTCAAGACCAAAGGAAATCCCTTTGGACATGTAGTCCTTAGAGGCGGACGCGCTGGAACCAATTTCGATCCCACAAGTACAGCTGATGCTGTGCGGCAATTGGGAAAAGCGGGGTTAGCAGCTAGGCTGGTGGTGGATTGTAGTCACGGGAATGCCAATAAGCGCTACGAGCTGCAGGAAGCGGCCTGGAGCAGCATTGTGGAGCAACGGGTGGCGGGAAATCGTGCATTGATGGGTGTGATGGTGGAAAGCCATTTGCACGAAGGCAGTCAAAAA
>JAYSRH010000078.1:0-5050 GCA_043721115.1 Fibrobacteria bacterium
CGAATGCGATGGTAAAAATCCGGCCTTGGACTTAAGTTCAATCTCTAGGCAAACCCCATTCCGGAGGTAGACTTGCGTGATAGATTAAAAACCTTTCAAAACAATAAAGCCCTGCTAGATTTAAACGTACGGCATTTTCTATCAATCATTGCCTCGCTCATATCAGTTGTCCCAGCAGCCACTTATCACTTCAGTTCAACCAGTGGAGATGATGCTCGCTCATCACTACAGGCGCAAAGCATAACAACTCCCTGGCGCACTATGACTAAAGTTAAAGGCTTACAGCTCTCTGCCGGGGATTCCGTTTTGTTTGAATGCGGCAGTACATTTACCGGTACTTTGGCCTTAGGCCAACTGGCTACCGTATCGGGATCGGCTGGAAAACCGGTTTGCATTGCATCCTATGGAAGTGGGCCGTTGCCCATTATCACCGGCTCGCAACCTGTTACGGGTCCTTGGACCAAGTACCAAGGCAATATATGGAGTACGAGTGTTACGGATTCGGTTGAACAACTTTTTTTAAACGGTAAAACGTTAACCTTGGCCCGATTCCCCAATCAAGGAACTGTTCCGGTTACCACTATTACCTCTGACAATGTTTTTCAATGTGCAGGCTTAACGGGCATGACCTTACAAGGCGCTACGATTTTCGCGCGTAGTGAACATTGGACGTGGAACATGAATGTCATCACGCAATTTAACGCCGCCAATGGTTCAGTAACGATTGGCGGAAAGCCTATTTACGTCTTAAAATCCGGCTGGGGCGCCTGGGTCAACAATCACTTGAGCCTGCTCGATGCCCCTGGGGAATGGTATTGGGATTCCGGTGCGCATCTTCTCTATGTATGGCTACCTGATGGTGGCACTCCGAACGGAAAATCATTGGAAGCCTCTCGGCCTGGGCCAGGCGTTGATATCGCCACCCTTCGCTTTACGGTAATGCAGGATTTAATTTTAAAAAACCACGGTGGTGACGGCATTATTGGAAACGCAAATGATTTTACCATGCGCCGATTGCGAATTGAAAATCCGCTTGCAAGTGGTATCAAACTCAATGGGCAAGGCATCACGGTGGATCAGTCAGAAATCATTGGACCCAATGTTTACGGCATGGAAATTTATTGCGATGGTGCGCAAATCACAGGAAATACTGTCAAAGGGGTTGCCGAGTTGGGCCGATTGACACGAACGGGATTAGGCGGCCAATGCTGTTCCGGTCGCGGAATCAATGTTGAGGGAGCGGATATTGTGGTACGTAACAATACTTTGGATTCTATTGGGTATATCGGAATTGGATTCAACGGAGCCAGAAACCACATTGAAAACAACGTGGTAAGGCATCACTGTATGACCACGGATGATTGTGCTGGAATTTATACTTGGAGTCCGGATTTCGCCTTGCCCGGATCGGCTGGTTCTGTGATACGCGGCAACCTTGTGCTTGACGGCGTGGGCGCTCCGGATGGCATTCCCGATCACTCTACTTTTGCGCTTGGAATTTATTTAGACGACCGAACGCATCAAGTTACCATCGAAAACAACTCGGTTTCCGGAACCGACATCGGTCTTTACATGCACAACAACCGGGACGATACGGTACGCAACAATTTGAGTTACGGCAATCGCCTAGGTCAATTGATCACTCAGCGCGATGAAATTGTCGGCGCCAACGACATGTATGGCAATGTAGTCCGCTCCAATACGCTTTATTCTACCTCCAAAAATGGGGCACCTTATTCTGAACGATTGTATCGAGCCAATTCCAGTCCGCTGCTTGCCGTACACCAAGATGATTTGGAATGTCGCGAAAGCCCATTTGGCATTCGGTGTGAGCGCAATGGAATTCTGGTCTGGGAGCGCACCCTACAATTGCAGCCCCAGGATACGGCTGGACGTGCCGTTTATACATTCAATTTTTCCACTACCCTCCAAAATTGGAGTGCCTGGCCAATACCGCCTGTTGCTGTCAGCTATGATGCTGCGGAACATGGCGGTAGCTTGCGGCTGGATTACCCGGGCGATTCGTCAAGCAATATGCCATTGCTATACGCGGCCAAAAGCTTTCCGGTTAAACTGGGTGAACGCTATCTTCTCAAATTTTCTGCCCGAGCCAGTGCAGCTTTTGACCTCGGTATTCTCCCACGCAAAGCCAATCCAAATTACGCGGAGCTGGGGGTTACGGCTCATTTTCGAATTGGCACAACTTGGGACAATTTTAGCGACCCATTTGAAATTTCCGCATCGGATTCGACCTGTCGGTTGGATTTTATTTGGGGCCAAAGCCAGGCCCATTATTGGATTGATGACCTCACCTTATATCCATTACCCGCGGCGGACCCTACTATTGGCGCTGCCAGTGCATTCTATTACAACCTGAATGCGACAAACCTGACGGTGCATCCCAATCCAGGTTCCTCCTGGCTGGACGTAAATGGGGTGGTCCAGAATAGCGCCGTCTCCCTGTCGCCATTAGGTGCTTTTATCGCCATTCGTGACAAATCCAATCTCACCACCGTTTTGGATGGGCGGGCGCCAAATCCATCCACCCACCCATTACTGCCCCGTTTACGAAGAATGCAGGCCAAAATGCTGTTTTCGCCCGGAAAATCCAGTAAACCGGAATGGCGTAATGCGTTAGGTAGAATCCCTGACCGACCATTGACTCAATTCTGAATATTTTTGTTTCTGCTCAAACTTTCCAAGGGGAGAATTCTTTTTGGTGCTTATATTGGGGCCAGGGGAATGCCTTCCAGAACTTTCGGGAATGCATGGAAAGGTTACAGTATGTTTAAGCAGCTGAATGTGCTCTGGATTGGACTGACTCTTTGTGTCGGTGGATTGTTTTCTACCAAGGCCCATGCCTTGCTGCTTACCGCACCCAATTACACCATTTCCTTTTCAGCGGGGTGGGACACGGTCCAATCCTCATCCATTGTTGCTAAAAACCTGGGCTTGTTTGGTATGGCCCTTTTATCCTGCACGCCAGGAACCACGGCACCCAATCTGGATTCGCTCGCTACATTTTATGCCGATTCACTTGGAGGACACATCACCAAGGGAAAAGATTCCGCATTGACATTGGGAAAATACCCCGTAAAATGGCAAGAATTTTTATACGATAGCCTGCCAAAATTAAGCGCCCAAATTTCTAGAGGGTCGCTTTTCCCGGTATCCTTAAAAAATGGGAAATTCCGAGTGTATTATATCGTTTCCAATGGACTGATTTTCACAGTTTCAGAGTTAGCTATTGTGACGAATGGATTGCTGCCTAACGCGGACATTGAGGCGGCACTTAAAACACTTACGCTCATTTCGTTGGCTGGAATCCGTGAGATCGCCGGCGCCTGGGGAGGAGCGGAAATGTGGATTCATGATGGCCGAATAGGTGGCGCATGGTTCTCAGCCCATCGGCCCATTGCCATTGACTGCTTCAATCTGCGCGGAGCCTGGATTGGCTCAGCCAAAGCGTCCGGCACTTCGGGAATTTGGACGCTGCCTGGGGTCGATCGGAACGCTTTTCTCCGTATCCTGCTGGCCGATGGCGCTCGATTTCATTTGCCAATCAGTGACTAACCCAACTATTTCCCCCCAGAACCAAGGCCACTGGCCCCAAATTTCTGTATATTTTCGCTTCCAGTAAAAGTTGGTTTAGGATGAACCGATGCTGGTTAAAGCTGCACTGAAAAAGGAATAAATGCCATGGCCGCAAAACTTTTTGAACCGAAGCCGATGAAAATGGGGGTGCTAACCGCCGCCTTGCAAGAACTGACCCCACGCGCCAAGCGCGATCCGGATCCGGACTTGGCCATTGAGGAATGGTTGCAATTCTCCAAGGAAATTGGATCTCCAAATATCCAATTGTCTGCGGCCTTGCATCCCAGCGAAAGTGACGTGCCCGCTGAGGCACTGCTGGACCCGGTTGCCAACACCTTGGATTTGCGCAAGCCCTTTGACAAACAGCGCGCAGCTCGCGTTCAATCAGCCATGAAATCAACCGGCGTTGGGCTAACTGATTTAGCTTACTTCGACAACTTGCTCCATCCGAATGCGGCAATCCGGCAGAAGAAAATGGATTTCATGTTGCGGGTTTTCGATGCTGCTGTGCTTTTGGGCACGGATGCGGTATGCGGATTTGTCGGCAGAAATTATGAAATTGATATGGACGAGAACTTGGTCATGTTCGAAGAGGTTTTCATTCCCTTACTGAAAGAAGCGAAAAGCCGGGGCTTGGTATATCGGGTTGAGCAATGTCCCATGCCTGGCTGGAATGTTACGGATAAGTGGCATAACAATATCGCCTATGCGCCAGGGCCTTGGATTGCGCTACACAAAATTTGCGCCAAGCATGGTGTGGGCGATCAGTTCCGGATCCATTACGATCCGTCCCATGCGATTCTGATGGGGCAGGACACTCGGTCGCTTTTCCAGTATTTGAAGGACGAGGGTTACAATTTCTTGATTGCAGGATTCCATGTCAAAGGTCAGGTTACGGATGCCAAAGGGGTCTCGGCATGGGGCTATGGCGGACAAACCATGCAACGTGGTGATTGGAAAAACGGCAAGCCCTCTCCCAATCCTGCCGATCAAGGCAATGCCTGGAAAAAGCAGGTGATCTTGGCTGAACATGAACTGCCAGGTACGGCCCGTCATGATCCACTGGCCTATTTGCAAAACCGATCCGTGGATTGGCTCGATCATCAATTGGCGGCGCGGGAGCTGCTCGATATCGATGCATCGAAAACATTTCTAATCGTGGAGCATGAATATCCCAAGGCCCGCATTCAGGACAAGGCTAAGCTAGCACCGATTCTAAAAGGCTCCTTGGCTTTCACAAAAGCCATCGATGAAGCCGCAGCCGCCATGTACGCGCTGCAGCATGAAGTATTGGCCTCGCAAGGGATTCCCATTCAAGGCCACGGCCGTCAGGCTTATCGCAGTTAGCCGGAGCGAGTCTTAATTATTTGACAGGAACGGGTATCAGTCTTTTCTTACCGCTGATATCGTGTCCCTCTTTTGTGTTTCCAGTTATGTTCATCCAGCCTTTGTCAAA
>JAYSRH010000079.1:0-5041 GCA_043721115.1 Fibrobacteria bacterium
CGGATCGATTGAGGAGGCGCCTGAATGAGGACCCGATCATGCAAGCGATGCCGAACGATGACACCGGACTAATCGGTCTCTTCTGTCTGGTTGCCCGCAAACGATAATTCGGTGTTTGAGTCCTCATCGGTATAACCTGACATGAACAGGACATGGCAATCCGGCCTTATACCTGTGAAATTCTTGGCCAGCTCGTGCTGGAATCCACTGGAACAATTGCCAGAGTCTCTTCCTCTTGTTCCGTGCGAGGAAGGTAGATCCGGAAGATTGAACCTTTTCCCTGACTGCTCTCCACAGTGATATGACCATTGCTTTGTTCAACGATGCCATGGACAGTCGCCAGCCCCATGCCCGATCCTTTCCCCAACTGCTTGGTGGTGAAAAAGGGATCGAAAATGCGGGACTTGACTTCTGCCGTCATCCCGATACCCACATCGCGCACCGAAAGCATCACGTATTCGCCGGGTTTAACATTGGGATGTTGGGCGGCATACTCCCCGTCCAAATCCACGTTGCGCGTTGAGATGGTTATTTCACCGCCGAGGGACATGGCGTCGCGGGCGTTGATCACCAGATTCATGAGGAGCTGCTGCATCTGCACGGAATCCGCCTTTACGCGCCACAAGCCGGGTTCCAGGTCTTTTCGGATGGACATGGATTCCCCAATCAACCTTATCAGCATGCCATGCATATCGTATATGATGGAATTTAGCCCAAGCACCTTGGGCGCAAGTATCTGCTGCCTGCTGAAAGCCAGAAGTTGCCGAGTCAAAGACTTGGCTCTTTCCCCGGCCTTAAGGATTTCATCCAGATGATCGTGCAAAACTTCTCCCGGTTGCACCATCGACAGGGCCAAGTTAGTGTAACCATTGATCGCAGTGAGCACGTTGTTGAAATCATGCGCGATACCGCCTGCGAGCTTTCCCATGGCCTCCAGCTTTTTTGATTGGCGTAGCGCAGTTTCACTGGTTTCCAGAGCCTTTTCTGTACGCCTTCTCTCGGTGATGTCGCGGATATTACATTGGATCACCTTTTGTCCGTCAACGTCATAAGTATTGCTGACGAATTCAACGTCCAGACTATTCCCCGCCTTGGTTTTCAAGGGTAAATTATCGTACCGGATATGGCCTTTCTCCTTCAATATTTTAAATGCCTCGCGGTTGGCCTCAATATCCTTGAAGAACCCGATCTCCCACAGCTCTTTTCCCAAAAGTTCCTCACGTGAATATCCCAAAAAATTTGTCAAGAAAGGATTCGCATCATCGATCTGCCCGCCCTCGCCATTAAGAATCAGGATTCCATCCTCAGCGGTTTCAAACAATCGACGGTAGCGAGCCTCTGATTTCGCCAATCGGATTTCCGCCTCATTATGTCTGGAGACTACGTCCCGGTTCTCTTGCGACCCTTGCACTGGAACTGCACTGGTTTGCTTTTTGGAACTCATTAAACCTCCTTGAAATGCAAACCCATCGAGCCACAACAAAAACCCTATGAAGCCTGTCACTTCCAATATTCCAGAAATACTTTCCTGTCGTCGGTGGTGTTAGGCTTATTAGACATTCCCACAAATAATGGCCCGACATGGCACGCGCAGATAGGGAAAGATTATTCATTTGGGCTTTAACTCAGCAAACCGAGTAGGTAAACACCCTATGTCCGAGCCATGATTTGAAATTGATATTGCCTTGTGAACTTAAAACCTGGCAATAAACGCGGGTTAACAAAAAGAGGTTTGATATGAAAATGAAATGGCAATGGCTCCTAATTGGAATGGTTACCGCATTAGGGACGACGCCTCTAAGGGCCGCCCAAAATCCAGAGAACCTGCTTTCCGAACTATTGAAGTCTTCCATCCATAGAATGGTGGTTGAGGTTAAGCAGGCCAATGATCCCAATGTCAAGAGGGAAATCATAGGACATTATCTCTCCGGAATGGATCAAGGTCTGACAAAAATGGCAAGCAATCAGACACTGACCACCACGGATCGGCAGATTGTCGCGCGAATAGGTCTCCAATTCCAAAATAACCTGGCCGTATTTAACGGCTCCAAAGGCAATTCAAAGCTATCGGATTCGGAATTGGATTCGTTCGTCGTTTATATTCAGCAGCAGTCAGAACAGGCCGGACCGGATTGGAATGGCGGAGTTTTCCTAAGTACCGGAGCTTTGCTGATACTTATCATTTTGCTCATAGTGTTCCACTAAATCTTACATGAAGCTGCGTTCCTACCCTCCGGTGCTAATCGGAGGGTTTTTCATTTCCATGCTATTGAGTGCATGCGCGCAATATCGCGTAATTGGCCAGATCCCAGCCTCTAAAATAAAACCGGAATTCCTTTTGATCTACATGGTACATGGGGACGGAAACTATTCCTATTACAATAATGATGGCACCAAGCACTGGGCCGATGTGGATGCCGTTGCGCAAGCACTACAAGTTGCTAAAGCATCTCAAAATGGTGAAGTGATTGTTTTCCACCAAAAAGCGGCTTCTGGTTTATTAGGGCTTAACGGTGGAAGTGTTTTTTACCATTATCGGTTTGGATTTAAAATTCAACAAAAAGAATATTCCCGCAGAGGTTTGAATCATGGCATGAAAGCCGAGAGTCGCATTATCAAAAATTTGGAGGCGCAAGCCCCAATTCGATTCTTCGCTTACTTCGGGCATGAAATTGTTGAAAAAGGCGGAAAAGGATATTCTGGATCTTATCCCACTCAAAATTTTTCCTTGTCTGAATTCACTTCCGATTTACGCCGTTTTACCTGGCCGGATTCCTCCGATGAAAAACCATTTTCCCTAGTCATACTTTCTTTCTGCCATAGCGGCAATCGTGCAACGACCACAGCCATGGCCCCTTTTACGGACTACCTCATCGGCTCCCCGACCCTTCTGCACCTATCCTATTTCAGTACTTTGGCTTTTGGTGCTCTCCACTCTGCCCTCCCTGCTAAACTTGAAAAGCAGGATGTTCCGGAACTGGCAGCCAGGATTTCAACGGAGTCCTTTGAACGATTGCAAAAATCTACGCAAACTGAAATCGCAATTGCCACCTTTAAGATGGCCACTAAAAAGATGGATCCAACAACAATGGTGGATTCAATCACGCGCCTCAACACCGTAAGCGGCGAGAGTTTTCCAGGCACGCCTAGTAAATGCATCGATCTTCACTATCGTCCCGCACGTTTTGGAATGAACCAGAAGACCAATGCTCCAATCGAATGGGAATGCCCATAAAATAGGCTGCCTGTCGATCTGATTAACCACCAGGGTAGGGTAAGACCCTATTCCAGGTCTTACCTCGATAGAGGATATTGAGGACATACCTTTGCATTGAACCGATTCCTCAAAATGGAGCTTGAATGAAAGACATGACCCTTAAACTTAAACTCGTCGATAAAAAACCCTTGGGAATTCTGTGCGTCCTACTCCTACCTATGGCCATCGCGCTTTCCGTCGCCACAGTTCATTCCAAAACTCAGGATGCAGTTGATCTGCGGTCTCTGGAGCGCTTCGTCATAATAGCCGGATCACTCATTTCCAATGTGCCCAGTTCCTCTATTACCGGGAATATTGGCCTCAGTCCAGCTGCCGGCAGCAACATCAGCGGCTTTGGACCCGGGGAAGTCACTGGACATATTCATACCGTGGATGCGACAGGACCGGCGGGTTCAATACCTGCCGCCAGCGATTTAACTACAGCCAAAGGCGATTTGACCCTAGCCTATAATGACGCCGCGGGACGAACACCCGTTCCGGTCGGTCCCTTCCTAAATCCGGGAGCTGGCAATATAGGAGGAATGACCTTAATTCCGGGACTCTATAAATTCACTAGCGGGTTAGACATAGTCGGTTCCGATCTTACTCTAACCGGTGGCGCCAATGATGTTTGGATTTTCCAGATAGCCTCGAATCTTAATGTCGGCAATGGCATTCATGTTACCTTGGCAGGC
This sequence comes from Fibrobacteria bacterium, assembly GCA_043721115.1. Taxonomy (GTDB): domain Bacteria; phylum Fibrobacterota; class Fibrobacteria; order UBA11236; family UBA11236; genus Chersky-265. The sequence goes on from JAYSRH010000079.1 coordinate 3,952, forward strand.
GGTGCCCAGGCCGCGAATATATTCTGGCAAGTTGGCACATCTGCTACGCTGGGAACCACTTCGGTTTTCAAAGGGACCATCTTGGCTGATCAGTCCATTTCCATCAATACCGGCGCCGCTCTGGAAGGACGGGCATTGGCCAGCATAGCGGCCGTTACGTTGGCCTCAAGCACCATAGTGAAACCTATTCGAAATACATCGGTATTCCTTTCCAAGCAAGCCTGGGAAGTCGGTTATGCTCTAAGGGCATCTCCCCAGTCTATCGACTTCACGGTTCCGGTGCAAGGCCGCGTCACCTTGAAGGTTTTAGATATCAAAGGTCAGGTTAGCCGAACGGTATTTGATGCGGATGTAAAAGGCGGAGAATCCAACAAAGTTCCGTTCCGTTCGAACGGATTATCCGGAGTCTATTTTCTGATGCTGCAATGGAACGGAAAAACGCAAATGCAACCGTGCATCTGGATCTAGGAACGTGTTTTTATTTTATTCACTCATATCAATTTAAAATGGAGAATGTATGTACGAAACAAAAAATGATATCAGCAAATCCTTACGGGTTCAGCTCAATACCCTTTTAAATCAGCGGTTGGCGGACGTGATAGACCTGCAGATCCAATTAAAACAAGCCCATTGGAATGTAAAGGGACCGAATTTCATTTCCTTGCATGAACTTTTTGACAAGGTCGCTACCGGTATTGAAGCCTATAGCGACACTATTGCCGAGCGCATTGTGCAATTGGGAGGCATTGCGGAAGGAACAATTCGCGTTGCCAGTTCGCGATCCAAATTGGATGAGTATCCTCTAACCATTGGAGATGGCGTAGCTCATGTCCAAGCTACCGTTGCCGCTATTGCCAAATTCGGGACCATGGTCCGGCACTCGATTGACGAAGCTACCAATTTGGAGGACAATGACACCGCGGATATTTTTACTGAGGTTTCCCGAGGCGTGGACAAATGGTTATGGTTTGTCGAAGCACATCGCCAAGCAGATCGGTAAATAAAAAGCATGCGGAGCGTGCGCGGCATGCTCCACACAAGTTTAAACATCAAACCATCCAAGGAGATCCCATGACATATGTCCTTCCCA
>JAYSRH010000080.1:0-5040 GCA_043721115.1 Fibrobacteria bacterium
TCAGGAGATTCTGGAACCGCAGGACCGGTCATTCCACCTGTGGTTACATACGGATAGGGCTGGGTAATCGGAGAGGTACCCCATAGTGGCTGGGCATGGGGTCCTATCACGCCTTGTGCAAAAAAAGTAACCGCAATTAAAAATTGTTTCGATGTTGTAAATCGCTTTGGAAATGCGGACCCAGTTAATATTGAACTCATTTTATACCGACTGGATAGGAGTGAAGTAACCTTCAATCTAGGCATTCTGGTTTGGTTTTCTTGGCGAATAGCACCGATTTTAATAGGAATTACGTCAGGAATTGTTTTCACAATCCGGCAATTTCATTTATGGGTATATTTTTAAAAAGGTAAAATCATGTGCTTTCCCAATAAAATTCCCTACGCCCTCGCACGAAAACTTGCGGTAGCCATGCTGTTCACATTTACAACCTCAATGGTAAGCGCCCAATGGGTACCCTCAGATAACATTGGCACGTTAACCAAAGTGCATCCGAGTATTGATCTCGTGGATCTGATGCCGGCAAACTTTAATTTACGCATTGCAGCCTGGGACTGGCTGGACAGCAACCGCATCGTTTTCGCTCACTGGGATTGGTCTAATGGCAGCATTTGGGTGTTGGAAGGCATGAAAAGTTTGGACAAATCGAAAGTGACTTTTCGAAAATATTACAATGGGGTCATTTTAGAACCATTGGGAATTAAAGTAGTGAAAGGCGAAGTTTACGTAGCCCACAAATGGGCTATTACCAAATTAATCGATGCCAATGGCGATCATTTAGCTGAATCCACCAAAGTTTTGACCACCTTTTCTGTTAGTGAAAATGTGGGCGGAGTCGGGCCTGCTGCAAATACGTACACTTACGATCTTCAGTACAAGGATGGCTTTTTTTACGTGGGCACGGGTTTTTCTGGACAAGGCGGCGGTTTTCAATATCCGGGTGAACCTTGGGAATCCGTAATTGCGAAAATTAACAGCACGGACGGAACCAAAGAATTCATCGCCTCCGGCTTACGAAATCCGGATGGCTTAGGCTGGGGACCGGAAGGCGAGTTGTTCGCAACGATTAATCAGGGCACTTGGAACCCCGCCAGTAAACTGGTCCACGTTACCAAAGGCAGTTTCTATGGACAGCAATACACTCTCGACGGCAAACAAATCGAAACGCCTCCTGCCATTTACTTTCCTTATATTGAAAGCGCCATGTCGCCCACTCAGCCGTTGCTTTTATCCCACGGCCCATACAAAGGCCAATTCATAATCGGCGATATTTTTTATGGCAATATTCATAGGGCGGCTTTGGAAAAAGTGGAAGGCGATTGGCAAGGAGCCTTGTTTCACTTTAGCGCAGGGCAATCGGCGGGCATCCACCGGCTGCTGCAAGATTCGTCTGGAATACTGTACCTGGGTGGACTGGGCGCGACCGGTAACAGCACTTGGATTTGGAATGGGCATCAGTACGGAATGCAGGCCACTGTCTTTAACAATAAGGTAGCCTTCGAAGTGCTGGAAGTGCATTCCAAAGCCAATGGGTTTACCCTGGTATTTACAGAACCCTTTGGACCCTCCGCACTTTCGGTCGACAATTACCAGGTTGAAAGCTGGTATTATAAACCCACCAGTGCCTATGGTGGACCCGCCATTGACAGCAAAAGTCTGAAGGTATCTCGTGTGACCGCCAACGCCACAAATACGCAGGTATATCTGCAAATTGACGGCTTGGAAGCAGGCCGGGTCGTGCGCATTCGATTTCATCGGAATTTGGTATCCCAAAACGGCACCCCTGCCTTTACCGGTGAGTTTTGGTATACCCTAAACAAAATCAGCAAGGAAACTGAAATGTTTCCTACTTCCGCTCAAGGCATAAAGCCCGATTTAGAATCACTTACTTTAAACTGTAAGAACAACGTTTTGCAAATCGATTTCCACCATTCTGAAACCGGTACGTTGCAAATTGTGGATCTCCAGGGGAAAATTGAATACACCTCTGCAGTCCACGGTCAATTAAATACAGCCGTCCCCCTATCTGGGTTGAAGCCCGGAATGTTTTATGTTCAATTCCAAAATACTAACCGATCTCTTGTTCGGAAATTCATAAACGTGGGTAGATGATCTAGTCTACAGAATGCTTTTACTTTGAAAACGCGTATAACTTTTTTCCTTTTATTTTTCCTGTTTGCTTGCAAAGGCAACCATTCGGAAAGTCCTGCGCCGAACACGCCACCGGTTCATGGCGACCTAATCGTAAAAGCAGAGTTAGTGGAAATCCCCGGCCTTTTCCCGGCCAACGAATTGTACAACTATGCCTATGTTATGAAATATAAGGTGCTGAAAATACTGGCTGGAAATTATGCGGATTCGGAGATCTTGATCGGCCATTACAACCCACGCTTTGCCCGAGCCGAAATCAAAGATGGATTAGACAGTTTAGTCGGCGGTAATTTAAAATCCTTCCAAGTGGGCGACGTTCACTACCTTGTCCTATCCTCCATAGAAAGCAAATGGACCGGCGCCATCGAAGACGACTTTTTCAAGGACAAACGCACGCGTTACTGGGCGTTATGGACGGACAAACTCAAATGAGTGGCTATGGCTTCTTGTAAAATAGGCCGAAGGATTTCATTTAAGTTTTTTTTCGGTTCCCAACCCAGTTGTAAACGGGCCCGGTCGACCCGTGGCATGCGCCGATCGGAATCTTCATACCCAACGCCGTAAAAATCATGTGCCGATACTGAAACCAATGGATGGTTCAAATAGGTCTTGTCCTCGGTCAAATCCGCCATGAGCTCCCGCATCCTTTCCGCCAATCCAAGGATGGTGATTTCATTGCCGGGATGTCCAAGATTGAAAATTTGGTTATGGGCCTTACTAGGTCTTTCCAACATCAATCGCAAGGCTGCAACGGCTTCTTCCACGGCCAAAAATGTCCTTTTGGCTTTGCCGCCATCGACCAGGCTTAAGGGTCTTTTTTCCAACAACGCAGCCGTGAAACAAGCCAATACCCGAGGCAAACCCTCACCTTCGAGGCCGGGTAAAAAATCCATGCGCCGCCCCAGAAAATTAAAAGGCCGGATAAGCGTATAGAGCAACCCTTGTTCCTGGTGCAACGCTAAAATATAACGTTCCAATAACTGCTTGGCGCAAGCATAACTCCAGCGCAAACCGGTGACAGGACCAAGCAACATCGGCGAAACATGTTCGTCCAATTCATAACTGGATGGCATAGGATTTTCTGACCCGGTCCAGTGGGCCAAAGTTTGCCCGTACACTTCACTAGTTGAAAACTGTATCAGCCATTTCCCCCTGCGCGCGCACATATCTGCAATGCGCCGGGGCTGAATGAAATTGCTCTCAATCACATCGATACCGCGAATATTGTATTGAGAAGGGTTGCATAGCGCCGCTAGACTAATAACGACGTCGCAATTCGCCAGGTGATCTTCCAGGTCCGGAAAGGCATAGACATCCCCAGGGTAGAAAGTGAATGCGGGATTGTCTAAATGAGGAATGATTTTTCCACACTCCCAGTCCCAACCTTCGATGGACCAGTTAGGATCGTTTAGAAAAGCATCCAAAAAGTGACTGCCAATAAATCCACCACAGCCAATCAGTGCTATGCGCGGCATGTCGCTTTATTCTTTCTCATCTGCAATTCTCTTTTTCAGCTGTTAAAAAAATGTCCCACGAAGGCCAACCGTACCGATATAATTTTGTGGATCCACCAAACGCCCCCGGGTGAAAATATCGTTGAGTCGATAAGGAACACCCAAGGACAGAAAAATGGGGAAATTCGGGTTGGTGATTTCCAAACCTGTACTGATTTTCAATGTGAAATCATTGGTTCGAATGCGGGTGCTCATGCGACTGTTGTCAGTGCCTGGCCCGTATTCCCAGTAATAGGTGGGAGCCAGTGGTACCGATAGAGTGAGCCCCAAATTTTGAGTGGAACTTTCTTCCTTGCGTCCAATATAGGCAAACAAACCCAGACCATCCGCGCTCGTGGCTCCAGTGCCGGGAGCCCCATAACTATTGACCCAATTCGGATTGGGGTTTTCAAAGTAAAACGGTTGATGCCGCAATTGCCAGACTTTAAACGTCAACGGCGAAGGACTAGCAGCTTGACAACTTAATACCCGATCATTAACCGAGGTCGTACTTGGCAAACCGTCACGGCATCCTTGATTCTCCCACACAAAAGCAGAACTGTAACTTCCACCAAAAACCAGCAATCCCCAATCCTTAGTTTTTGTGTATTCATAACTTAGTCCCAAGTTGTAAAAACCCGTGCCTGGTTGCACAAAAGGATTCATCCAACGGACGTCATCGGCTTCAATATTCTGGCCCTTGAAATGCAGTCGTTTAATATTATGCTGACCTATCGGCAAGGAAGCGGAAAGTCCCAGCGAATGCTCATTCTCATTACCAAAAAGTCGGTTTACTGAAAATCCCAAATCACCGAATCCACCGGTGGTTCGCTCCATCCTAGTGGTAAGGTCTGCTGCAACTTTATAGCCTTCGTATTCAAAAGTATTGGATTTCCATGATGTGGAAATTCCCAGTGTCCACACGGGATAGGCAGGGAAATGGAGCGTAGTGGATCCCGCGACGGAAGAATAGAGATAATCGCCGCCAAGCGTTTTATTGGAGAGAATTTCCAGGTCCACCAATCCGCCGCTTACACCGCGTCCCACCCATTTTCCGGCACCTGCTGCGGCTCCACCCCCACTGCTGCCGCACCCGCCAATGTTGTTCCAAACAGCCACTTCTTCTCCATAATCGCGTGGCTCTCTAACCCAAATAACCCCCATCAATACCGTAGCCCCCAATGCGACCAGTGCTTTTAACGAAGTGCTTTTGGAACGGTCGAGAACCTGATTTTTTTTTGAAGGGAACTGCATGCTTCAATCTTCCTTTGAGTTCATGGGCCTACCCTTTAATGGGCCACCCAGAGGTGCGAGTAGGAATCACTGGTAAATCCACCGGAACCTATTTTTAAATAGCTTTGTGCTTGGTTGAGCGCACCTTCCGTGGCATTGGCCA
>JAYSRH010000081.1:0-5034 GCA_043721115.1 Fibrobacteria bacterium
CGTGCGTCTGCAAGGGCAGGAGGCTATCCTGGTCAAATGCGGGGTGGGCAAAGTATTTGCAGCCATGGTCAGTCAACACCTCATTGATGTCTTCCAACCGGACGCAATCATTTTTACCGGTGTGGCTGGAGCCCTCAATCCTGATTACGCTATCGGCGATGTCGTGATTGGTCGCGAATGCCTACAACACGATGTGGATGGAATTGCGCTGGGATTTTCACGGGGACGACTGCTTTATACCGACCTACACATTTTTGCCGGTGACCGTTTGATGCTGGAAGCGGCACTCGGGGCCCAATTGGAAAGCCATACCATCCATGCGGGGCGTATACTTACCGGCGATCAATTCATGACGCGTTCGGAAATCAATCACCATAGATACTTGCTTGATGAATTGGCGGGTGACGCGGTGGAGATGGAAGGCGCTGCTTTGGCCCAAGTCTGCGCTGTCAATGGGATTCCCTGTTTGGTGGTGCGGACTATTTCTGATCGTGCAGATGGCGATGCCGTCGAGGACTTTACTCGGTTTCTTCCCGTAGTGGCGCACAATTCTTTTGCCGTAGTGCGTCAAATCCTCAGCGCTTGGTCCCGCGCATTCCTGGACCGTGAATAACTGCACGTGTATTGGGCCCGGGAACACGTCCCGCCCCTTCGCGAAGAACTTCCGGGCTTTCGCTAATTAAAGAAATGACGGTGGTCGGAGTGATGGGTAGGGGACCTAAATCCACTATCATATCAACTAAGTTTCCATACATCTCTTCGATGTCAGTGGGCTGGATGAAGTTGTCCGCTTCTGTAATTTTGGCTGCAGTTGTTAAAATAATGGAGCCGGGAGCAATTTCAAAAAGCGTATTGGTGAATGGACTGTTGGGCATGCGCACGCCGACTTCCGGCCTGTTGACATCCAGCAGTTTTCGGGCGCGAACTGTTGCAGGTAATATGAAGGTATACGGACCCGGCACCAAATATTTCATATAGCGATAGGCGGATGTTTCCACTTTTGCGAAATCGGACAAGGCGCTGAAGTCCCGTACCATGAGCGCCATCAAGTATTTTTTCATCCCGCGCTTGATATGGTAAAGTTTCTGTACACCTTTACGCGAGAGGGCATCGCAACCCATTGAATAACCGGAATCAGTCGGGTATACGACTACACCACCGGAGGCAAAGGTTTCCAACACCTTTTTCATCAATCGGATTTGTGGAGTCTGGGGATGAAGTTCAATACGCATGGATATTTTTTCGCAACCTAGCTTAAGGTAGCTACTTAACGGGACGGATAATAGCCGGCAGTATCCGGCAAAAAGGCATTTTTTATGTGCAGAATGGAGGTCGATGCAAGCGTCGTCAACTCCACACCCACCACGTCAAATCGAATATCACGATTTTCTTGGTGAAATTCCCAACAATAGCGCACTGCCATCCGCTGCAACTGGCGGATTTTCCTGCCGTCAATGCGCTCTAAGGGGTGTCCGGAATTTTTGGTACGGTTGCTTTTTACTTCAATGAATACCAAAAAATTGTCTGTATCTTCCATAACCAAATCGATTTCGCCCCGCCCGTGGCGATAATTTCTACGGATTAAACGATACCCAAGGTTTTGCAAAAACTCCAGGGCTGCGTTTTCGCCGCGTCGACCGGCCTCAACATGATTCTCTTTGTATCTATGGGGTGTGGCCTCGAGGGTACTTGGTGCTGATGCATCAGTCATAGGGCAACCCGACAAAGCGTACGACCTTCAATGGCTCGGCAGGGCCTTCCGGACTAACGTTTCCCGAACTGGCTCCCATACTCGAGACGGGCGCACGGTTGAAACGAAGCGTGCCTTTCTCGGCAAGGACACCACCCAAATTTACTACCTGGGGAAGTCCTCCGTCCTGGAGTGTAAAACGCACCGGCTTCTTGCCGTCAATTTCCAAAACCATTGCCTTGGACCCTTTAGCGGGCAACACACCAGTTTCCAAAACCATACTCGTGAGCAAAACCTTGGCTGGAAAAGTGAAAGTGATTTCGGTTTCATCCTTGTTGTCGCTGGACGGCTGTGATTGGTGAAACTGCGGAATCAACCAGCGCATTCCAACCGTGGAGAGCGGTGCTGGGCGAACCAAAATATAAGTGAGCACACTGAGAATCAATAGGAACAAACCGAGAATACCCCATAGATATCCACGGGAAAGCGACATGGGATCATTTGCATGTCGGCGTTTATGATCCCGGCGATCGGTAATTCTCAGATCAGAGGGTAAGGGTGTAGAGGGAATCGCAACGGTGCCCATTTCAATATGGGCGGAATCCAAATCCTGCAATAGTGCATCGGCGCTTAAATATCGGTCGGCTTTATTTTTCTTGAGGCATTTGGCCACAATCAATTCCAGCCGGGGCGGGACGTTTGCGCGTTTCTTGCCGAGTAGAGGTGCGATATCGTGAACTTGCTTATAGGCTACGGCCAATGGCGTATCCGCCAGAAAAGGTGGCCGTCCAGTTACCATTTCGTAGATGATAATTCCCAGGCCGTAGATATCGCTTTGCCCATCGACAATGCCGCCTTCACATTGCTCTGGAGACATGTATTCGGGTGTACCCATTGCCATGCCGGTGGTGGTGATGCTGGGCGCATCGATCACTTTCGCGATACCGAAATCGGAAATATACACCTTGTCTCCGGGCTCAATCATGATATTGCCGGATTTGATGTCGCGATGGACGATATCGTTTTGATGCGCGTATTTAAGTCCACGACAAATCTGTTTCGTGATGCCAATAATCCGTTCGAAATCCAAAGATTTGGAATCCTTGATGATGCGACTTAAGGTTGTGCCCTGAACATATTGCATGGCAATAAATTTTTGCCCATCTTCATCGCCATAATCGTAAATGGTGACGATGTTCTGATGTTGCAGGCGGGAGATGGCATAGGCTTCCGTGAAAAAGCGCTCCGAGAATTCGGTACTGCGTGCTAAAAGAGATGGAAGAATTTTAATGGCGACAATGCGATTCAAACCAACTTGATTGGCCCGGTAGACATCGCCCATGCCACCCTTGCCCAAATGCTCGAGCATCGTATAGCCGCCAAAATTTTTTTCAGTTGGCGGTTTCTCTACTTGAGTTTGCAGTGAAGGCTTTTCCATGCGTTTTCCTTCCTTACAACATTCGCTTCCGAATGTATCGAAATTATAGGAAAAATGTATGCCCAGGTCCCTAAATTCCTTTTTTTCCTCAGTTTACAAGTTGCCGGCTTAAACCAATTTCTGTAGGTTCAAGCGTGATAATGATTTACCCATATGCACAGTCGTTTTCCATTGTTACTTTATCGGTTGCATGCAAAAGCATTACGGCCGGTATGAAGTGATGTATCAACTTGGTCAAGGAGCCATGGCAGCCGTCCATTTGGCGCGTGACCCACTGCTGGGCCGATTTGTCGCTATAAAAGTTTTGCATTCTGAATTAACTACCCAACCCGATGTGTTGAACAGATTCTTTAAAGAGGCCAGAATTGTTGCGGCTGTGCGTCATCCGCATGTGGTGGAGGTTTTCGATTTCGGTCAAGAAGGTCAGTTGATGTTTTTGGTGATGGAGTTTGTCGATGGACAGTCACTGGGCAGTTTACTGAAGCAATTGAAGATTCCCTCCATGCATCCCACGGAACCGGCGGATCAGGGCGAGGAAAAAAGTCGCGCCACACCCTTTCTTCTGGCCGAGCCCATGGATGCGCAGGTGGCGGCGGCGCTTATCTGTCAGGCTGCGGAGGGCTTGAGTGTTGCCGCACGTCATGGAGTGGTACACAGGGATATCAAACCCGAAAATATGATGATCGATCAACTGGGTAATCTAAAAATTTCCGATTTTGGTATCGCGCATGTTCAGGATGATAGCCTCACCAAAACGGGAGCCGTCTTGGGTTCACCCCATTATATGTCACCGGAACAAGCGCGTGGCTTTAAACCCATTACGTTCCAAGCGGATATGTTTTCTCTTGGCGCGGTATTCTATAACTGCCTGGCCGGTCACCCCCCTTTTCAAGGGAAAAATCTGCCCGACCTTTTCCGTAAAATTGTCAGTGAACCGCATGTACCGCTTTGGCGCCTGCGGCCGGATATTGATCCCTTTTTGATGACACTTGTAGACACACTATTGCATAAGGATCCGGCCCAACGGGGCGGCGGCCCCAAATGGCTACATCGTCAGTTACAAAGCTATTTGCTGACTTTGGGCATTGTTGAACCGTCGGAACGCGTCCATACTTATTTGCAGGGACTGTCCGCTCAAGGTGTGCAAACGACGTGGCGATCCACGCGTTCACCAACCGTCCAAGATCACGCACAACGTACGTTAAGATATTCCCGTGAAACGCGGCGCGAAACACCATTGGCTTGGCCTCTTGCGTCCATATTAGTTGTGGCAATACTAGCCACGGGACTGTGGTATCGACTTGGCCATCATACCGTTAACGCTAAAGTTGCGTTTTCCACTGCTCAGATGGCGCCGGCAATTTCTGTTCCGATAGTCAAGGACGGTAAGGAGCTGCTCATGCCGGTTACTGCAACAGCCCATTTAGACACATCCCTTACTGTCGAGAGAAAAAGTTCGATTGACACTGACTACGCAAGCACCCCCGCCGTCGAAAGCCCTGCGAACTTGACCTTGCAATCGTCGCCGCCGTTTGCCGAAGTGTTTGTAGATGGACGGTATGTAGGTCTCACGCCCGTCAAGCTGGAAGCCATGGTTTCGGGACGTCACCGCATCGTCATGAAAGGCAAGGGCAGCCCACCTTTGGACACACTTTTGAACTTGCATCCCGGCGTCCAAGGCTTCAAGTTTATCATCGAAAAGGATTTAGTAACACGCTTGGCGGGAACAGCCGAAGATGTGGATTAGTTCAGCGCTTTAAATCCGCGTTCAAGTCTATCTAAAGCTGCGGCTAGAACCTCCAAATTTTGGGCGAAGGAAATCCGCATATACCCTTCCATGCCAAACGCGCTACCGGGAACCGTGGCCAACAGTTGCTCGTCTAAAAAATATTGGCAAATATCCAGG
>JAYSRH010000082.1:0-5028 GCA_043721115.1 Fibrobacteria bacterium
AAACAATTCTGTCGGTTTTTTCAATTCATAAATACAAATAAGGAAATGCGGCAAACGGAGTCGTCGATCCACGACTTCGGCATAAAAACCTTGCATGGAGAATTCCCAGCGGGACTCCTTTCCGGAGGCAATCAACAAAAAGTTGTGCTTGCCAAATGGCTGTTGACTAAACCACGCCTGCTGTTACTGGACGATCCGACGCGGGGTGTAGATATTGGTGCTAAAGCCGAGATATATCGCCTCATCCAAAGTTTATCGAATGCCGGCATCGGCGTCCTTCTCATTTCTTCCGAGAATGAAGAAGTCTTACGCCTGTCCCATCGCATTTTGGTTCTCCGCCAAGGCCGCATTGTCGGTACATACACTGCCGTGGACGCAAACCCGCAAACCATTTTGGAACTTTGCGCGGGAGGCGCAGCCCTATGAAACGCACACTGGCTCTTTTTTTGATCATACCCATCCTTTGGGTGACATTCCACTTTTGGTCCGGAGGCGCGGTGCTCACGGCCGGAAACATGGTGAACCTTTTCAAATACTTAACCGTGGTTGGAATTCTGGCTACGGGTATGACATTTGTAATGGCGGCTGGAAATATCGATTTGTCCGTAGGCTCCGGACTAGGACTGCTGGGTGCCGTGAACGCCTATGGCCTGTACCACTACCCGTTTTCAATATGGACGGCACTAGGCATTAGCCTTTGCCTGGCTCTGTTGATGGGCCTCATCCATGGATCGGTGGTTGCCTATTTAAAAGTTCCAGCATTCATTGCCACCTTGAGTGGGCTCATGGCCTATACAGGGCTTAAGCAATATCTAGCCAACCCAGTTATTCCCATTCAAAATCCTGCACTTTTATATTTGGGACAAGGTTATCTCTCCACTGGTCAAAGCTATGGCGCTGCAAGCCTTTTCGCGGCACTACAAATGGGTCTCGCTTGGCGTCGAGCGATAGAGCGAAAGAAGCACGGCTTGCCTGACATTGTAGCTTGGCGCACCGGTTTGGAATCGGCAATTTGGATAGTCGTCACTTTCCTTTTTGTTGCCATCGCCAACGCCGACCGCGGTGTCCCGGTTTGCGTGGTAGCTATGTTGCTAACGGCAGCAATATGCCATACTGTGGCCGTGCGCACGCGCTTTGGACGACATGTTTTTGCGATAGGATCCAATCGTCAAGCAGCCGAATACTCCGGCATTTCCATTCACTGGCATACCATCGGCGTATTTCTGCTCATGGCCATGCTCACTTGGTTGGCTGGTTTAGTTGCCACCTCGCAATTAATGGCATCGGCTGCCGATATCGGGGACTATCAGGAACTGAATGCCATTGCCGCCTGCGTTATCGGCGGTACTAGCTTGCGTGGCGGGTCCGGCAATGTATGGATGTCTTTGCTGGGTGCATTACTTATGGCCAGTATATTGAATGGAATGGAACAAGTGGGCATACCCTCCACTATGCAAAAGGTGATCCTTGGAATGATATTAACCGGGTCAGTGGCACTGGACCAGGTTCTGGCCGATAAAGGATGAGGACTGACAAATTAGTGGCGTCAGGTTATTTTGGACCGATGCCATTCTTGTGGACAGCTCTAGTCTTGATTTTGTCTGGCAGTGTTCACAGTCAAGATTCACTTTTCCATGCCCCGGACGACAGCTTAGAGTTGCCTAGCCGATTTATTCGGGTCCACGCAAATGAAGACACGCAAGACTCTACCGGTCACCGCGTATACTTGGCCAAGGACATAGCAAACCTACTTTATCCCTCCCGAGAAAAAGTCGGCGAAGCCATGCTGCTTCAATCCGCGGACATTATTCCTGATGAGGACGGCCGCATGCACGCACGCGGCGAGGATGCTCAAATCCAATATATCGTGGATGGCATTCCTTGGCCCGGCAATCCCACCCGGATTTATTCCAGTTTATTTTCGACCGATATGGCCAAGTCAGTGGACATCCACATGGGAGGTCTTCCTGCCCAGTATGTTGGAGGATCCGCCGTCGTAGACGTCACCATGCAAGATGGTCTAACTAGGCCGTTTGCCTTGCGTGCCGGTGCGGGTGCTGGCTCTTTCGGAACCCGCGATGTGGAAGGCATGGCTAGTGGTCGGTTAGGCGAACGGACAGGTTTGGTCTTGAACGCATCGCACAGTCAAACCGACCGTTATCTCGATCCCATTTCCGGATTCACTGCCATTCATGATGCGGGACGCAGCAACCACGTGTTTGGAAAACTCACTGCTCTGGCTACCACACACCTGGAACTGCGATTCATGGGTGCCTACGACGTTAGTGATTTTGAAATCCCTAATCTTAAGTTGCGCAATCCCGGACAAGACCAAGGCCAGGCTTTGCGTTCCTACTTGATGGGTGCGCGGGCCGATCTCGATTTTGAAGCTGGAACATCCATGGCATTCTCCCTGTATGCACGGGGAACCAAAGCAAACCTCGCCAGTGGCGGCCTTTCCAGATTGGCCGGTTCTCAGGATTCCCTACAGGCCATTGCCGAAAATGAACGTTATTTTCTCGGGGCCTCCCGTCAAGAAGGATACCATGGTGGCCTCGCGGAACTTACTCTCCACCCGCGCATTGGCGGGCATATGCATCGCATCCGCACAGGTGTCTCCGGAGAATTCAATCCGCTTACCGAGTCACTGGCCTTTGCCATCACGGATTTCGCGCTGGCTGGACCCAATGGGGATCCCCGCCTTCTGGCATTTGATTTAACCCATGGCGGCCATTCCTTGGAAACTCAAGAAGTCGGAACCGGCTGGACCGCCGCCACGTATGCAGAAGATGCTTTTGCGTTAGGTGCATGGAATCTGGCATTGGGACTCCGATATGATGCCTTTTCTATTTTCAAAATCGAACAAGCCGTTTCCCCGCGCTTGGCTACTCGTTATACAGTCTCACCCACTCTCCACTTTTGGGCATCCTTGGATTGGGTGACTTCACGGGCTCCGCTTGAATATATTCTCCTATCCAGCTCGCGCGCCTTACTGCCGCTGTCCGGAAGCGAACAAGGTAACACGCCTGCTACTGTGGGAGCGGAACGCGCCATAGTTTTTGACCTCGGATCGAATCTATCGATGGGACGCTATTGGATTCTCGACGGAGGAGTCTACGGGAAATACATTCGGGATTTTCTGGTGAAAGCCGAACTCGGAAATTCAGGTCTGATCTTTCCCATCAACCTCAAGCGGGGTCTGGTAGCGGGAGGTCAGCTTCGTTTGCGTTTACGGGAATGGCAAAGACTTTCCGGAACACTGTCCTTGGGTGGCTGCGCCTCTTTAGGCCTTAAACCCGATGACGGTTCTTCGCCCATTGCTGCTGGATTATTAGTCGGCGAGGATTTCTTTCCCACCGAACACAATCAAATTGCCACGGGGGTGCTAAACATGCGCTACCAACTGCCAATGGGTTTTGCGTTCAATTGGGGGGGTCGATTCGACTCCGGACTCCCTTTTGATCTTGTCGCCAAAGATGGTTCCGGTTTGGATGCGGCCCAGTCCCGAGCCGAACTGAAGCGACGTGGCTACGGCGACGATGTGATCGACTTGCTTTCGCTCAATCCGGAAAAACCAGACTCTCCGGACAAATCCGTTGCCCCCCATGCCGTGTTTGATCTGGGTCTTACCTATCAAGTAAAATCGACTCCGGGACCCGCACTGGAAATACATGCAGCCATTCTCAATATTTTGGATACGCCGTACTTGTACAAGTTTGAATCCAGTTTTGGAAGCACCCATTTTGGACAACCCCGCTCCTTCGGACTTTGGGTGGATTTATCCCTTTAAATGCTGGGAAATGCTAGACTTGGTAACACTTGCGCCTTTCTTAGGGGGATCGAATGCAATAACCAAAGCACCCATTAGCGGCGCACGGGTAAAACTTTCCATTTCTCCAGGGGAAGCGATTACGGGAGCGGATGGGCATTACAGCATTCAGGTGCTGGGTATTCGAAAGACCAATGGGAATTTTTCAGGCACGGGCTTTCTATTTCAATTTCTAAATGGCGAGTTGAGAATAACGGCGAATTCTGTTGGTCCAATTTCCGTTCAACTAGAAAATTTAAATGGGAAACGGATCAAACTTCTATACCACGGTATTTTAATGCCGGGGCAGTACACTTTGCGTAATCTTTCCAATAGCCTACCAAAGGGTCTGTACTTTCTCAAAATTCAACAGGGAAAATATACCAGTGTGATTAAGATGCCGGTTCTTTCTATTACGGCGACAGGCCCTGTAAATTTGACTTCTGTTTTAATTGCAAAAAATGTTTCGGCTCATATGCCAAAAATTTCCGCTGCTGTAATCGACACAGCCAAAGCCTGGGCTGTCGGGTACGCGGAAGTGGCATCGGCGGTGCAAACCGCCACCGGCGTTCTCAACTTCAGCCTGGAAAAAAGTGCGTGGATCCCTGGGAACATCGCTTCGATGGGCACGCCGTATAATGCCGCAAACGATAAAAACGGTCCAGACAGCCATATGTCCCTATATGGAAGAAATCCCGATATTGTAGGCATCCCCAGAGGGGATGGCAGCATTTATGCAGCCTGGCAGGATTCCAAGGGCGATAAAATCATCATCACTCGCGTGCTGTATCAAGGAGGCACCTACGTTGCCGCGGAACACCTAGTGCCATCTACGTTGCCCATGTTGGGTGGTTTTTTTGTCACACCGGATCAATCGCTGTATTTCGTTTCAGGCCGCTGGGATTCTACGCTACAGGCAATGGGAGATGGCTATCGAGCGGGAATGTTGCAGCTGCACAAATATAACGGCACCATCGGCAAACCCATTTTCATACAGGATGTGATGACCGGCCTGCAAACAGTTAAAGGGACGGTTCTCTATCGACCCTTTGATGCCGGAAACGGAAGAGTTGTAGTGGGTGGAGGAAAAATTTGCATTTTGCTGGCCCATGAAACATTGCCCGCCAATGGACATCAAAAGAATGGCTTTGTCCAAAATAATCGCGGAGAATGACGCCGGTGTTATCCAAAGCTGTTATGTAATGTGTCAATTGATGTCC
>JAYSRH010000083.1:0-14129 GCA_043721115.1 Fibrobacteria bacterium
CTCTTTTAAAGCATCTCACCGGTCAGGGAAGTTTGCTGGACATCGGCTGTGGCTTTGGCCATCTTGCCTGGTACTTGGAAGAGGTTCGTCCGGAACTGAGCTACCTCGGCATAGATATCGATGAAAAGAAAATCAAACTCGCCAAGGGTAGCGCCGCAGGTACCCAGAAAGTTGCATTTTTAGTTGGCACGGCATTGGAAATGCCGACCCTTTCCGGACCCTTTGGGAATATCGTCATCCTGGATGTCTTGTACCTGCTACCTTGGGAATTACAGATTCGAACTATAGAATGGTGCCTGGGGAAATTGGCGCCAGGACCAGAAAGCGCATTGATAATAAAAACCATGGATGCAGCCAAAGGATGGGTAGGCTTTCGTACCCTAGCAGAGGAATGGATCATGGTTCATCTTTTGCGAAAAACCCTCAGCTCCGGCACAATAAATGGTGCGAAGCCATTCGGTGCCTATGCAGATGTGATCCATAGTCTTGGCTGGAAATTTGAAATGGAAAACCTGCCGACTTGGAATCCTTCCTCCCTTTTTAGAATCCATAGGTAGGCGTACCAACCTTGATCCCACACAACCTGATTATCAATGCGGACGATTTCGGAATAGACAGATGCGTGTCCCAAGGTATTGCTCTTTGTGTGGAGAAAGGGTTGATCAATTCCTTTTCGGTGCTTCCCTTCACTGACGCCTACCACGATACACTTTTGAAATCCTTGATCACAAGATTTCCGCAGATCAAGATTGGCTCCCATCTTTCCTTGATCCAAACGGCAGTCCTTTCGCCCGGATCAACAGAAGCATCCAACTTACCCGATCACCCGCATCATTACAGAGATTTTTTGAAACAGTATCTCATCGAAATGTATCCCACCGAAAAAATTTATAATGAGTGGAAGGCACAAATCCTATTCCTTGGAAAATATTTAGGAGGCCCGGAACGGCTTTCCCATTTGGATAGCCATCAACATATTCATGTTCTACCGGGAATATGGCCAGTAGCTGTGGCGTTACAAAAAGAGTTCGCCATTCCACGCCTCAGGGTCCCGTACGAATCCTTATCCGCTTCCATTTTTTACAAATTCCCTTTTGGTCTAGGCCTGCAAGCCTTGGCGTTTTACCGGGCGTGGAATAACGGCGGTGTCAAGCAGGCCGGGGATAGACGTCGGCTAATTGGATTTTTTACCAGCACCCGATTTAACTTGGAGGCCAATCGAAAACGACTTACTAAAGTGGTAGAGTATCCCGAAATGGATTTTGAACTCATGGTTCATCCTGCCCTACCTGCGGAAGCGGATTCATTGCCGTCCAAGCAGTACCAGGAAATTCTAGAACTCGAGCAGCTACTTAAATTTTTTCATTCCCATTCTAAAAAGCGATTTCAAACCTAGGATGCTATTTACATCTCTCGAATACTTTTTCTTTTACCTCATTGTATTTGCAATGTATTGGACCGTTACGTTACGATTTCGAAAATCCTTACTCTTGTTGTCCAGCCTATGGTTCTATGCCGCTTGGGACTGGCGTTTTCTAGGCTTGCTTGCATTCTCCACCGGAGTAGATTTTTTCTGCGGAAAATATTTGGCTCAAGCGACAACGCCGCCTTTCCGTCGAACCCTTATTCTGATCAGCCTGATTTCCAATTTGGGATTGTTAGGATTCTTCAAGTACTTTGGATTTTTCGCAGATTCCTTCCGCGCCCTTTTTCATATTCATGACTCGACCAGCCTACATGTCCTCTTGCCGATTGGTATCTCCTTTTTCACTTTTCAAAGCCTCAGTTACACACTTGACATCTATCGTGGCATACAAAAACCCGCTTCTGCCTTGGACTTTTTTCTTTACGTTTCATTTTTTCCCCAATTGGTGGCTGGTCCTATTGTACGAGCCCGTGATTTTCTTCCACAACTCTCTCCGTTGCCTAATTTTTCACCTGCACAACTCACCGATGGCGTTGGTCTTATTCTACAAGGCCTTTTAAAAAAAATGGTTTTCGCCGACCTCCTGGCCAGATATGCCGACCCTATTTTCGGTAGGCCCAGTTCCTATTCACCTTTGGAAAATCTTCTGGCGCTGTATGCATTCGCCTTCCAGATTTACTGGGATTTCTCCGGGTACACGGATATCGCGCGTGGTTCAGCACTTGCCCTTGGGTTTCACTTTCCGCGCAACTTCGCTTTGCCTTATCTGGCCACTTCACTTCGTGATTTTTGGAGGCGATGGCACATGTCCCTTTCCAGCTGGCTCCGTGATTACCTCTATGTGAGTCTTGGCGGTAACCGGGGCAGCTTGGTCAAAATCTGCCGTAACGTCATTGCTACTATGGCGCTTGGTGGGTTGTGGCATGGCGCTAGCTGGAACTTTGTTCTTTGGGGACTTTTTCATGGATTAGGATTGGCATCGGAACGCATACTTTCGCTGATGGCATTGGGAAAAATGCTAAAGCGTCTTCCCAGGTCGATTAGAATTGTTCTTACTTTCCATATAGTATGTTTGGGATGGCTGCTCTTTAGGTGCACCGATTTGGCCAAAGCTTGGGAGATTTTGGTACGTATCGCGACTATTCCCAGTGCACTGAAAATATCCGGCTTCACTTTGGAAAGGCCGGAAGCTGGGATGGCCTTCATCTCCTTAATCCTCTTTGCACTTTGGCACTGGTTTTCCGGCTCTAAAGAAAGCAAGATTAAACCCTACCTAGCCGCCATCGGGTTCGGCTTGGCGTGCCTTTACTCAACGGATTATGCGCCCTTCCTCTACTTTCAATTCTGAACCCGGCGAGGATTCCAAGCTGGATTCCCGATCCGAAAATTTCGCATGGTTAAGATTGGCAGCCCTGTTTGGGCTCGTTGCCATTTCCCTCTTTGCCCTGGACCGATTTGCGCGGCACACAATTAGAACCAGTCTCCCACGACAGACACTTTCCCGTTACCTCCCCACTCGCATTCCGCACACTGTCTTTTTAGGCAGCTCGCTTACCGACGCCGGTATCCTGCCACAACTACTGGACTCACTTAACCCATCGATGCAGTATTTCAATCTTGCCTTGGCGGGGTTAAACACACCGGTTTATTATCAGCTCCTGGTCAAAAATTTTATTCTTCCACAGGCGCACCCAAAATTTGTTGTAGTGGAAGCCAGCGGTTTTCCATTTTCCGTGCCGACCGGTGAATTTCATCTCGAGGGCAATGGGGAACGACTGGATCTTTTAATGTCGGAATTGATGGAATATTCTGATTTTAAAAGTGCCTGCGGCGGCTTTCCCGGGATAATTCCCACCCTACAATTCTTTATGCATAAACATTTTTACGCCTATCATTATCGTCTGGAATTACAAGGCAAAGCCACAGAAAGGCTCTTTAAACATTGGCCAAAACCCACAGCTAACCGGAACAACCCGTATAAAATGGTGGATAGAGCTGAGGTACTTTTTCAAAAAATGGCCCAAAAGATTTTGGCTGCCAAGGATTCTTCTAAAGTGAAAAGTGATTTGCACGATCCACGCTCCGGATTTTTTTCTTTGGCCCAACTTTCCCGCGCGCATCAAGTCCAATTAATTATGCTCACACCGCCATGTCCACCTCAAGATCGAGTTTTGGAAAATGAAAGGGTGTATCGAAAATATTGTGTCGAGTTTGATCGCATTTGTGACTCTTTGGCTATTGTGCATATCGACTTGCGCCATGCGCCGAACGGAAATCCATATACTTTTTCCGATGGTATACATTTGGATGCGCATGGAGCCCGAATTTTCACCTTGGCGTTTTGGTCGATTTTAAACAAACAGGTAATTGGGGTATGGTCATCGCCTTTGGTGGGCCAGACCATAGGTACCACCAGGGATTTGGCCCGACCAAAAACTATGGAGGCAGAACCACCTTAAACGTTTTATCCAATCGATTGCTTTGGATGTGGCAATAATAGCTACCGGGAATCAGCGGTTGATTTTGACTATCCCGCGACGCCATTTCCACGGTTTGCAAACCTGCATTCAGGTTCTTTACCTTTAACGAACGGACTTCGCGGCCTTTGGAGGTATAGAGTCCGATGGAAACCCCGGTAAGTTTTTCAACCAGGTGGAAATGCAGACTGATAGTTTTGGTACTGGATTTTAGAACCGATACGCTGACATCGACGCCTTCTTCGGAAAAACTGTTTTGCGAAAAACGGTCGAACCCTGGAAGGATTCCCACGGGAAGGCAGGCCAAGCCGGGGATTTCGATTTCCGAAAACTGCATGCGGTATTGATTGGCATCGTTTGAATTTGGCCGCAGTCGCGTTCCATCTATTTTCACATAGCGCACGGCAGGGCGGGCTGCGAAGGCGAAGCGCTGAGCAACTCCGGAGGGCAAAGCATAGCCTACCAGGGTGGCTACTGTGTCCCACGCCAGACTGTCCTTGGATACCTGTATGGTAAAGTCTTCGGGAAAACCGTATCCGATGCTGCCCGCATCCGTACGCGGATAGAGGACAACCTGATCGACCTGCGTTGCCGAGCCCAAGTCCACTGCCATCCATTCCCGATGGCTAACCGTCAAATTGGAACTGCTGCTCCAACCCATGGAACTGACCAGACTTTGTTGTAATCCGTCCGTAGCATAGGTCGTTGACCACCCAGTCCCGGTAATAGAACTGGAAGCGCTGACGGTCGTATTCAAAGCTTGATTTTTTGATGGGCTCCCAAAATGGCCGGTATGCGGGCCTGGCCCCAAGTCCAAGCTTACCGAGCGGCTATCCATACTCACGCCGTCCACTGATGGCGCACCACAAGCCAGTTTCACCACGCCATCCACCACTAGACGTGTTCGGCCAGATACAGGAAGGCTCATACGGGCCGTGATACCGGTTGGCACGTTGAAGGTGAAATCCAGGGAAGTGTCTGACCTTGCCCAAGTAACGGGAACCAAGCCGTGCTCGGTCACCACAGTCCCGGATGCCGACGTCAGATCGCCCAATCTGGGCTGAATGGATATGCGCCTATTGGAAACCGGGAGCTCGGCCTGAACTCCCAGCAAATAGGCGCCAAAAAAATATCCGGGTACGATTCCGTAACAATGGAAATTTCGCCCTCCATTATTTGCTTCGGATGTGACATAACCAGGATTATTGGCGTTCCAGGTATTGTTGAATTTGGTCCGGATGATCTGTAGCGCTGCCTGATCGGCCACATCGCTGTTCATGGCGTAGAGATCCCGGAACCAGTAATTGAAAATCCAGGGGAAGGCGATCGGACCGGCATCCTGGCGCAAAAGCCAACTCTGCGTGGAAGGCAAGTTGGCCTGGGAAACGATACCGCTGTAAAGGGCGGTTACCGCCGCATGCAAAGTTGCATTGCCTCCCACACGGCCCTTAAATGTCCCGGCGACCGGATCCCACAATAAGGAATTAAAAGAGTTTTTCAAAGCCATGGCCATTCCCGCATACTTGGTAGAATCGGCCGGGGATTGGACAACCCCTGCCAGGCTAGCGGCCGCCATCAGCGCCTTGTAGAGAAAGGCATTTAAAGTTGCGCCCTGGCACACTTGATAGGCGTAGGGGTTGTCGAAAATGAAAAATTCCCGTGCATTGATTAGGCCATTTGTTTTGATGCTGTCTTGGAACAATTTGAGTTGCTTTTGCACTACCGGCCAAAGTTCCGTCACAAAGGCTTTGTCACCGGTCACTTGATAGTGCTGCCAAATATCCCATATCCATACGCAATTGTAATCTTCAATGTATCCATGGATATCCCAACGATCCGATGGATGATGAGCTTTGATACGGCCATCCGCCTGCTGGCTTTGCCCGATATCCATAATCATCTTAGCCATTAAGCGGGAATCGCCGTACACGGGCGACCCATTGGGACCAGGAGCGCTAAAGGCTACGCGCGTAAAATCGTACACATGGTCCATGCCACCCATCCATTCTGCCCTCTCCCATGGGCAGTCCTCATACCCGTCCTCGCTCATTTGGGGAAGGGAATGCGCCATCACTTCCCAAAACCGATTAAGCATGGCATCGTTGCTGGTAAAACTGGCTGCCCGGTCAAATGGATAGATGTAATTGTAAACCTTGATGTCGAAAAAATTAACTCGTCCTGAGTTTACCTGTATGGTTAGACTCAAGTCATTGACATCGGATTGGTTACCGGAACCGAATGCCTCGCCGGTAAGATAGGTTTGCCGGCCTGCACGCGCCGTATATTGATGGCGACCACCTACCACGATTACGCTGCCTGCATCGGCGTCAAAATCCAAAACGACATAACCGACAATGTTGCGGGCCAGGGATAAGGTAAGCGTGGTCGCCCCCGTAACTTGGAAAGGCAAAGCGCGACCGGTTATGGTATACGGTGTTACTGTAGAACGCAGCAAGGGAGTGATGCGGGAATGCAGAAGTCCCCATTGACTGCCCGCTACCGCCACGGCTGTAGGCCATGCTGTGTCCATAAAATCAGGCAACAACCAGTCACCGGTTTCAAAAGTAGCGTCCACTCTATCCTTGACATCTGCCCAGTCCACCGCGGGAGGCCGGAATCGGGTATTGTTGCTGCACCGCCAGGTATTGTCCGTGGACACGCTAAAACCCTGCCCGACCACCTGCACCGCAAGGCCGGGGGCATGATCCATCGAACGTCCATTGCCTCGGTTATCTAGTCCGTTACTATTGGTGACATGACCATAAACGAGTACAGCTATGGTATTGGTGCCGGCCGTCAAATAACTGCCCACGTTCAAACTATCGTATTCAGGACGCTTTGGATCAAATCGTGCCGGGCCTCTCCAAACAAATTGTCCATTGATCCATACTTGATAGCGGTTGTCTGCAAAAATAAACAAGTTGGCATTGGCGCCCGTTGCCGGGGCTACAAATTGCTTTCGAAATCCAACGGCCCTTTGACTCGCATCGGAATGGTAGATGATACTGGCTTGCAGAATATCGGCAGTAGCTCCGAGTGTTGGAGCACTCAACATTATCAGGGCCACGAAAGAGGCGAGAATAAATTTATTTATTTTATGCATGGTCAAAATATATCTAAATAAACCTCCTATGTTTGATGTCGAGCCCTCCCCATTTTTCTGAATAAATTCCACCGTGAACAGTATCTCACCCAGAGCGTCCTCCGTTTTTGTACCCAGCGGAATCGCGGTGGACATCACTTTGCTTGACTTCCTCTCCCAGCGTTTTCCGAACATTGCGACGGAAACCTGGAAAAGTCGCATCGAGGAGGGAAAAGTTCAGTTCGGCGACGGAGTCTCCGCGTTCGCCTTATCCAAGGTTGAGTGCGGAATGGAAATTCGGTATTTCAGGGAAGTTTCGGCAGAGCCTCGCATAGCAGATACCCATCAAATCCTCTACCGGGATGATCACATCCTCGTTGCCTGCAAGCCGCATTTCTTGCCGGTAGTTCCAGGTGGAAAATTCGTGAGGGAATGCCTTCTCTACCATTTGATGGAGGAAACCGGCCTCCGTGGGCTTTCTCCGGTTCACAGAATAGACCGGCACACGGCTGGACTGGTTTTGTTTTCCATACATGAAAACGAGCGAGGGCAATACCAAGTTCTCTTCAAAGAGCGACAAGTGGAAAAAATGTACCTAGCAAATGTCCGCTGGCTTCTACGACAAGGACCGCCCAACGAAAATGAAAATTCCTGGCAGTTGGAGAGCCGAATCGAAAAACACGGACCCACCTTACGACGCGATTTAGTGGAGGGAACTCCCAATGCGTTTTGCCGGATAAGCCTCCTGAAACGAGCGGGGGCCTATGCCGAGCTTGCTTTATATCCGTCTACTGGGAAGCGGCATCAGCTGCGCCTGCAGGTCTCGCAAATCGGGGCTGCCATTCTTCATGATCCCTATTATCCAGACTTGCTTCCTGAAGCACCGGATGATCTGACCCTACCGCTTCAGCTTCTCTCCAAAAGCCTCCGTTTCAAGGATCCGTTCACGCAACAGGAGCGGGCATTTACTTCGCCTCGGGTGCTGGTTCCGCTGCCTGAAGGAAATGGGGGGGGGAAATAAGGTTCAGAAAAGGGGGCAAAGTTTCATTTCAAGGGGCAGGGTTGGCGAATACCTAACCGACGGTCAACTGCAGGCGCTTGAATCCAAACTCATCGGGCAGCCGGAAAAAGTCAAAGCCAATCAAGGAGGGAGTCCTGTGAAAAAGAAAACTCCATCTCTTAGCGCTCAATTAGAGCAAAACTTAAAGGATGTGAAAGCCTATAAATCCGGTAAGATGAAATTCCGCACCACGCTTGTCGCGAAAGACGGCGCTCGAACTACTTGGAAAAAAGTGGGTCGGAGGAAAAGATCCGTCGCAAGCGCATAAACCTGTTCAAGGGAATGCGTGCGGACCTGGGTTTGTCCCAATCGGAAATGGCGGCCGCACTTCATGTGTCTACCAAGACCGTCCAGGGTTGGGAAATCGGCAACCCCATTCCTGAGCCGCTTTTTATCCTGACCGAACTCATCCATGATCTTCCGGCAGTAAGAAAACGGCTGTTAGCAGCCTAAAAATTGCACCTGCCAGGTATCGAACCTGGGACCAATGGTTTAGAAAGTCTAAAGGTAATTTTTCAAGCAATAGGCGCAGTGTGGCGAGACAACGAACGAAATTTTCCGCCGTATTAGATTGTAGTAGTTTAGAGAAGGCTTGAAAAAGAGCCTTACAGACTACTACAATTCAAGAATTGATTTTGTCCAAGACCGCTGCCTTAAACCAAAGTGGCACAAGATCGTTTTTGAACTCTACTGTCTGTCCATCGGTAATTTCGGCAAACCAAACTTTTTCTTTGCCATCGGTAGAGTTGTCGAAAATATAGGCTCGATTGCTCTTCTTAATCGCATCCATCAGCAATCCCAAAGAACGATAATATCGGTCTTTGATTTTATTTTCAGGAACGTCATGACCTTTTAAATGAACTCTGTTTTTAACTCGAGAAATATTGATCTCAGGATCTTCCGTCGCGATGTAGTACAAATAGACTCGGTAGCCCAATGACTTTGCTTCGTCTAATAGATTTATCTTATCCGTGAATGACATCACCGTTTCAAAGGTGAAGGATTCATTTTTTTTCAATAACTTGCGCCGGATGAAATCTGCGGTAACCGAAGCAAAATAAGAGTTCATTTTTGCATCGGAAAAACTTAATTCGGACCCCGCAAGCCGAATGTCGTTTGCCACATTCAGCAAATTGTTCTTTTGAAGAAGAGTCGATTTATTGAAAAATGAAACCACTTCTTCCTGAGTCGCTTCGATACCAAAAGGCTTCAGGTCCAGCGACTGACTGCTTTTTATTTTTTCTTCAATTTCATCTGGGTTTATGTAGATGCCCAGCGAAACCGGAGGCAAGATGGCTTTAATTGTACTTTTGCCGGAGCCATTTGGACCGGCAATTATACGCAGCCTCGGGACATCTGTCATTTTGGAATTTCTACTTTAGTTCCTGCGGTCACTTTAAATGGGGGCCCAATATGCTTAACAAGTCTTTTTCCACCCCCAGGGAATACTTCGAAAATACCCCCCTCTGCATAGCTGCTGATATAGACACTTAGCCCGCACTCTAAGGCCTCGTTGTAGGCCTTATTCACTGCAGAACCAGAGAGTTCGGCAAACAAACCTTCAAGCTTCTCAATATTTTTTTCGGTGTCTGACATACTTACCTTCAATATAATAAGCTCAGGACATCGTAGGGGTCAATTTCAATTTGATTCAGGGTTACAAAGATTGGCCACTCCCGCCTCAGTTTTGGATACCTCCGCAAGAAATCAGCG
This sequence comes from Fibrobacteria bacterium, assembly GCA_043721115.1. Lineage (GTDB taxonomy): Bacteria > Fibrobacterota > Fibrobacteria > UBA11236 > UBA11236 > Chersky-265. The sequence continues at coordinate 9,759 of JAYSRH010000083.1, forward strand.
ACAAGATACGATTTTTGGCGTCTTTGGAGAATCAAGAAGCCCAAAAGCTCACACTTTGAAAAAGCGAACTTTTTATTGCCTCTACTTTTCCTTCGGACGGGAAGTTCAAAAGATGGTTAGCATTGCCACCTATTTGATGCCACTGATATTTCCGACAAGCGGTTTTTAAATGGTTCAATTGCCTCAGCAAATTCATGGGAATTTCAAGGAGCGAACCGTGACCGGCGCCTTGGCAATGGCAGTTGGCCAATGACTGGCAAAATGGATCAAGGTCAGAATAAAAATCGGCTCAGCTTGAGCGGATTGAGTCGATTGAGTTGTTTTCGGATTCTTATTAACTCAATTGACTCAATCGACTAACTTGAGTCAATCTGCCCCGGGATCAAGTCCTTAAAACCATAGTCGGCTTCTGTAATCTTTATGGCGGGCGAATTTTAATCGGAGTAAAGGATTCAGGCCTACTTATCGGTATAGAGGAAGCGGAGGTCGACCGACTGCTGGAGGATCTCGATAAAAGTATATACGGGAATGCAAAAGCTGAAGGAAATTTCAAAAGCCAAGCCTGGGTGGCTTATCATTTGGCAGTTGAGAACCAGGCGCGCTGTTTTCCCAATTCGATATCGCATTCGAATTTATCGTTTCCTCACTAAAGAAATCTTTCACCATAAAAGGAAAGCATGGCAATTATGCTCTACCCGCACCAATCAAAGTAGCGATATATTGAAAAGCTGGGTTCCGGATTCATTACCATGATCGAATCCTACAAATCAATGGGGCTTAAGCCGCCTAGCGTAATCGAAGGCGAGAACTTCGTAAAGTGCATACTCCCTAGGGAGAAAGCCGAGGAAGAAACCGTTCCTGGGATGACCCCGGATTAATTTCGTTAATCAGGTTATAACATCAATTAGCAGTCTAAAAATTACACCCGGCAGGATTCGAACCTGCGACCAACGGTTTAGAAAACCGCTGCTCACTGTTCTGGCCTGCGCGCAATGAAGTATTTCCTGGTAGGATCTTGCGGATTGCTCCCAACCTCTCTGACCAATCCTTGGTGCACCAGCTTGATCAGGCGGAGTCGGGTCGCCCGCGACGAAATTCCGATGACAACGGCCAGTGCCTGCGTCGAAAGCCCTTTCCCGTTTTGCAAAGCATTCAAGATCCGTTTCGCAACATCGTCTACAACCGGCGATTGAACGGGCTTCAATCCAAAGGTCACTCGGAAGCGCATACCAATCTCCTCGAATCGCGGGCGAGGCAGGCCAACGCCTTCGCATTCCGACTGCATCCGCTGGATACCGCTTCCCCATTGTTCCACAAGTCCTATCTCCTTGAAAACGCGAGCAATTATTCGGTTTCGCAACTTCGAAACCCCTTGATCCAAATCACCCACAGTCATGCCGGTAGGCAGAAGTCCCGGATTCTCGATTTCCAGCCGGTCCTCGAATATGGATACGCGGAAAGGAGCCCCCGATTGAGAGTAGTCTGCATGTACTACGGAATTTATAAGCGCCTCCCGCAAGGCTAGTGGAGGTACAGTGAGGGTATCACGACGGCGCAGTCCTTCAATGGTCTGACCCTGCCACAAATGTTTGCGGATGAATTCCATGACCGATTCAACGCTTGTCACCAGGTTTTCCCTGATTTCGCGCTTGTCCACTAAATCTGATTTATTCCCACCGCGGAAGCGCCCCACCTGGAACCAAGTATCAGGAAAACGCTCCAAACGCTCCTTGCCGCATATCAATAATCCCGCTACGGAAGGCACCTTTTTACCCTGGTGGGTTACCAGCAGGCGCAAGCTTTCCATATCCTTCGGCTTCAGGGATTTGACATTCCCGAAGAGGCCTGAAAGCACATTCAAGTCCAAGGCATCTGACTTGAATTCAGTTAGGGCTTTTTCATCGAAGCTTTCCCCCCGCGAAAGCCGCTGCATCTCCTCCCGCCCTTCCCGGTCGGCCCGGCGATTCGTGGACCCCACGCGCACATAGGTGCCGGAATCCTCTCCCTCCCGGTGAAGATGATGGGGGCGAAGCGAGCTTGGGTAGACATGGACTGCCAAAACCTGGGCCTTCCGATGGGAAATCAATTCCATGTCCGGCACCAACCGGGGACGAATCGAATCGCTAATCAAATTTGCCAGCCGCTCTTCCTGGTCCAGGCCATTTTCCAGTGAACGCAATCTCCGAGTCTTATCCTCGATGCCAATCAACACGGTTCCGCCCGCCGTGTTCGCAAATGCCACGACAGTGCGCAACACACCATCAGGGGACGACAAATCCCTTTTGAACTCCAAGGTTTTGCCTTCTTGCTTTTGCAGCAGTTCTTCTATATTCATACTCTGAAATATACTCTGAAGCACCCGGAAGCAGGGTGATTCAGAGTAGACATTTAAGAAGGTGGCGGCCGGGCCGGGGCCGGAGAGAGCCCCCCAAAATCTGCACCCGGCAGGATTCGAACCTGCGACCAACGGTTTAGAAAACCGCTGCTCTATCCACTGAGCTACGGGTGCTCGAATTGAGCCTTTTTCAAGGTGCCCCATAAGGTATCAAGCAGTAGTCCAGCTTGCAAGTAAAGGGCATGTAGGAGGCCGGGAATGCGGGCCGATTAGGCCCTTTTCTTTAATTCAGCTTCCATGGCTTTTGCTCTAGGGAGGAGAATCGCCACTTCCAATTCGGCATGCCCCTTGATTTTGGCGTCAAAGGCCTTCAGGGCTTTCAGCAGTGGCTCTTCTTCCCACCCAGGGTGGGACTCATCCGAAATGCTTTCTGCCTTGGAAAGTATTGTTGAGATCATTTCCGCTACTTCCGCTTCTGAGGATAACAGCATGGAGGGAGGATACATGGATACGGAACCGGTATAGACCTCTGGGTAAATTTCCGGGTACTTTACACTGGCTTCCGTCCTCAAAATTTTTATGAATAAAAAGTCTTCTTCCTCCTCCATATGATTGATGAATCCCAAGCGAAAGTTGTGAAAGGTCCGGTCTAAATCCAAGAGCATGGGATTTTCAAGACCATACTTTATTCTGCATTCATCCAGTAAGCGGTGAACGTTTGGTAAGTCTTGCGTTTTGAATTGGGTGTGTTCGCATGTCAAAAACTCAACCAATTCATAGAGGGGCAATTGGGTCCAATTACGACCCTTTGGTGCCTCCGTCAACGCGGATAAATGTCGATGGATCTCTTTTTCATCCTTTTGGAGCTCTGCGCACACATCGGCGATCGTGGAATCCAAATGATTCCAAAAAGGATAACCAAAATTTTCTTCGAAAACTTTTACCAATCGCGGGTGAAGCCGTAGTTGAGCCCTGATGGATTCCGTATCTTTCACAATCGGGCCTCGGCTTTCTGCTTAATCTATTTTTCCAAATCTATTTTATGGGTAGCGTCTTCAGTATGACCGGGATTCATCATATCCAATTTTCGATAAATGGTACGGAGACTTATCCCAAGGTCATCTGCCGTCTTGGCCTTGTCGCCATGGTTTCGCTTCAGCCCGATTTGAATGGCGGAAAGCTCGATTTCTTCCAGAGTCATTCCCTTACCCACATAGATCTGGCCGGCGCTTTCCGTAGTGGCGCTGAGTTCATCGGGCAAATCCTCGGGAGTGATTTGATGGCCCATGCATAGTATGACGGCCCTTTCAATGGCGTTTTCCAGTTCCCGAACATTGCCCGGCCATACATAGGTTTCCATTAACTTCAAAGCGTCAGCGCTCAATGAGAGATTGGCCTTTTTGTTTTTTTTGCAATACAAGGCGATGAAATAGGAAATGAGCGAATGCAAATCTTCCGGCCGCTGGCGCAATGGCGGGATCTGCAAGGGAATGACATTGAGGCGATAGAAAAGATCTTCCCGGAACAGTCCCGCTTCCACCTGTTTCCGAAGATTTTTATTGGTAGCGGCGATGATACGTACATCCACTTTCTGTGTTTGTCCGCCAACGGGGCTGACTTCTCCTTCTTGGAGGATACGCAAAAGTTTGGGCTGAACAACCAAAGGTATCTCGCCGATTTCGTCCAGAAAAATGGTTCCCCCATTCGCATCCTGAAACCGACCCTTCTTATCCTGGTAGGCTCCGGTAAAGGATCCCTTCTTATAGCCGAACAGTTCCGCCTCTAAAAGATTTTCTGGAATCGCAGCGCAGTTGACGGTTACAAAGGGCTGCAAAAGCCGATTGGACTTGGCGAAAATATAATGTGCGAGCACTTCCTTGCCGGTTCCAGACTCTCCCATGAGAAGAATGGTAGCGTCACTGGCAGCGGCTTGCCCGGCTCGCTCTAGCAGACCCTTAAAGGCTCGACTCTTGCCCATGTCAAAACTAGGTGCCTGATTTTTCTTAAGCTTTTCCCGTAGGATAAAGTTTTCTTCC
>JAYSRH010000084.1:0-14118 GCA_043721115.1 Fibrobacteria bacterium
CATGATGATCCATGGGTAATGTTTGGATCTCGTCATTTGCTACTTCCAGCATTTTAAGGCCCCAAATCTTAGCCTACCCAGGATTACAAAATCGTATCCATGGGAGGAAGGAGAAATTGTAGGCAATGCAGGTCAAAAAATATTGGGATCCAAATGTGCAATATGATCCATATGCGCACCATTTTTCAAAGGTAACTGATGTGCTACATCAAGACCGTGAGCTGAACGCAAATAATTATTTGAAGGCGTTGAAGAGTGGCGCCGTTCATCTTACGGCCAAGCTGGTTTCGAACCCAACCAAAACTCTAGTCTTCAATATCCAAATCACTGCCAATACCAAAACACCAGAAAGCATCGCCTTATCCGCCGATACCCTGTACCTTGCCATGGCCGGAGTTACCGAGCAACTGACCGTCAAAGCCACGCCATCCAGCGCCAGCGCTGCCGTTACTTGGAGTATTGCGGACAATAAAATCGCTTCAGTCACTGTCGACGGAATTGTCTCAGGATTGCAAAAAGGCACAACGCTTTTACTTGTCGTTTCCAAAGAGAAGGCCACGATCCGGGATTCCGCATGGGTGGTAGTCTCCGATCCGGTCCCGGTGGAAAGCGTGCACTTTCTAAAGGATTCCACGACACTGTTCATTGGCGGCGCGGTGGAAACCTTGGTAGCGACGGTGTTACCTATAAAAGCCAATCAAACCGTTGTTTATACGGTATTGGACCCGACCAAGGTCAATCTATTGGACGGAGCCATCAAGGGTTTGGTGGAGGGCGTGACCTGGGTTGTTGCCAAATCGGTGGAAAACGCTTCCAAGGCCGACAGTCTTAAGGTGGCCATTATGGCCATCCAACACGCGGATGCAGTAAATTTAACGCCTCGCTCGCTCAAGTTATTCATCGGGGGACTTAGCGGCACATTGACGGCCACGGTTTTGCCATCGACGGTAACGCAAAAAATCCAGTGGCGCTCCAGTAATGCAGCCATCGCAAAAGTAGATGCAACCGGAAAGGTAACCCCGATGACGGCAGGCACCGCTATGATATATGCGCAAAGCCAAGCGGATAGCTCCAAGCGGGACAGCGCAGATATTCTCGTCAAGCGGGATTCGCCCCAAGTGTCCATCGGCCCTGACACAGTTATCTCTATAGGTCAAACCCTTAATTTCTTACCTGTAGTTGCGCCACAGGAATATGGAGTTGTCACCCAGTTCAAATGGGATTTGGATGGCAATCTTGCCTGGGACGATTCATCAACAGTTGTAAAATCCGTGTCCTACAAATTCGATTTGGAAAAGGAATATTTGGTACGATTCTATGTGCGTGACACGGAAGGCAACGAAACCATCGTGTCCAGGAAAGTCAAAGCCACCAAAGTCCCAACGGTAAATTTCCTAACCCCGCAAGTTTCCGGCACCTACTTGACCCGGGCATCCACCGTGGATATATCCGGCAGTACCAATAGCCCATCCGGCGCTGGTGCCATCAGCAAAGTGACGTACACGGTGGCTGGTGTTGCAGGAACTCTAGCGACCAATCTGGCCACCAATGGATCCGGTACCTGGTCCATCAAAGGTATCCCGCTAGTGAACAATTCCACCATCGACATCAAAGTTATCGCCACCGACAGCTTTGGAATTTCCGGCCAGGCCATGCTCTCCGTGCAGATGGATTCCACCGCTCCAGGCAAACCTATTATTCTGGGCACATCACCCACTGCGACTCTGCCCAAATGGACCTGGACCTCCGGAGGAGGTGGCACCGGCGACTACCGATTCAAACTCGGCGATGCCAATTTTGCCGCCAATGCTCCGGAAGTGAAGTCGCTGGAATACCCCTTGACCTCGGCCATTTCCAAAACGCTCTACACCCTCTATGTCGAGGAACGGGATGCTGCCGGGAACTGGTCCCTGCCCGCAAGCCTTACGATATTTTACGATCTGAGCAAACCGGTGGTGAGCATTGCCTTACCGCAAGCCTCTGGTACTTACCTGACCAAAGCCGGAACCGTTGACTTGACTGGCGGCTCAAGCAGCCCACAGGGTGTTGGCGCTATCAAAGCGTTAGTCTATACGGTGGACGGAGTTGCGGGCGCATTGGCGACGAACCTGACCGGTGACGGATCCTGGTCCATCAAATCCCTTCCACTGGTGGCGAATCAAACGGTTGTGATAAAGGTTACGGCTACTGATAATATTGGGAACCAGGGAGAGGCGACGCTGTCGGTTACCATGGACAATATAGCCCCTGCGGCGCCAGTGTATGCGACTTTTCCGCCTGCGATTGTGAATAGTGCTGATACTCGGACATCATTGCAATGGACATGGAATCGTAGCGTTCCGGCCGCGGACTCTTTTATTGTCCGCCTAAATGGAGTCGAGGTCTCACGGCAGATGGGCACAAGCTACACTGTAAGTGACATTCCGGACAAAAATTACGCGCTTGAAATTGTCGAATTCGATTTTGCCGGAAACTTTGGCGGCCCAGTTTCCGCAGCTATAGTAACCGTCGATAGGTCTCCCCCAAGCACCCCAGTTGTTTCCATATCCGAATCTCCTACCCGCAACAGCAAGGCAACCTGGTCCTGGTCTTCCGGGGGTAGTGGCCAATATGAATACCGATTGAGCAATTCCGCACCGACCGGTATTGGAACTGCGTACACGGGTGCTGCTTACACGCCCGTCACTGGACTTGCGGATGGAAGTTGGCAATTTCAATTGCGTGAAAAAGACGCGGCCGGAAATTGGAGTCCATGGTCACCGAGCTCAGTTGTCATTATCAAGGTTGCCGCACCTACCGGCCCCTCAATTTCCAGAAACGCATCGCCTACCAATGCACCAAAATGGACATGGACTCCGGGTGTAGGGGGTAACGGAACCTACCGATATCGATGGAGCGGCAATTCCAGTTACGTTGGAGAAGGGGCTCTCACCGAGTACGCGCCTACACTCACTGATGGAGCCTATTCACTGTGTGTGTCCGAGCGTGATGTAGTCGGTTATGGAGCAGAAGCCTGCTTGAGTATTACCGTCGACAAAACTCCACCAACAATTGCGAATTATAATGTTGCCGATGGATTCATCACAAGTATCTCGCCTATAACAATCAGTTATATGAAGGACGGTGTTGCCGGATCCTTTCCCTGTAATTTAACCGATAATGTCGCGACAAATTGTAGCCAAACTGTTTTGGATGCTGCAGGCAACTCGGCAACGGTAACTAGAAACATATGGTATCGAAGCAATGTGATTTTTGTCAAAGCCGGTGCAAGCGGCAAAGGTGGAACCTCATGGGATGACGCGTATGGAGACATTCCCTCTGCAATTGCTTCATTCGGTAGTAGACCAGGACGTATTGAAGTGTGGGTAAGCGAGGGCACCTATACTGGTTTTGGACTCTCGAGAAGCACCACATCAATTTATGGTGGATTTAGCGCTACTGGCTATCCAAATGCAGTTTCAGGACGGGATTTGTCCGGGAAAGTATCCAGAATTCGGCCGGATTCGGTGGGTCTAATGATTCAAATTACCTATGACTATCCTACAATTTGCCGGAATGCCATCGTAGATGGGTTTCATATTAACAATGAAACGGGTCAGGCAATTCAAATTTCTCATTCTGAAAACGCAACTATCAGCAATTTTTGGATTGAGTCCAACCGGAATACATCAGGAGGGGCCGGCCTTATAAGTATTACTAACGGCGACGCTATTTTTGACAAGGTTTATGTAAGGGACAATTATTCCGCAGGATATACGGCCATTTACATTTATTCAGGTGGTCAAGTGAGCATTTCAAATTCGGAAATAATTAATAACGAAACCGGCACAACTTTTGGAAGTGGATCTATAGCTAGCGAATATGGTGGACCGGTAAAAATTCGCGCCTCAAAATTGTATAGGAATAGGGGTGGAAGCGGTATCGGTGCTTACCAAGGGCATAATTATAATGGTGGTGTCTGGGACATCGATCAATGCACCGTCCAAGGGATGCGAGCCGGATTTTATCCGGAAGTCGATCCTACATCTGCATTTATTCTTTGGGGGCCCCTGAATGTGGCCTACTAGGCAATCTTGCGGTTTAGATCTGGTACCAATTAGCCGGTTGTCAATGCTTAAGAGGATATAAAGTGGCGACCTGTGCGCGCAGCACCTGAAAAAGCTGCAAGGGAAAGTTACCCAATTGAAAAATCGAAATCGACCTGAGTGCTAGAACGGTTAATTAAAACGGGTAAATTGGAAATCAACCTGTTTTTGTAACAGCCTAAAATTCAAGAGCTTAATCACTTGGGTCAATTCCCCGCAGCTTGCTGCGGCTTGCAATTTTCCTAAACTGGATGGATGAGCACTTATGTCCATAAAAAGCACAACGTTTCCGTCCTCATGTATCATCTTGTCTGTCCGGCGAAGTATCGAAGGGTGGTTTTTTCTGCCGAAGTTGAGGAGGAGCTCAAGAAAATTTGCTTGGAAATTTCCAAGAGGTTCGAAATCAATTTCATTGAAATTGGTACGGATAAGGACCACATGCATTTTCTGATCCAATCAGTGCCCATGTATAGCCCTACAAAGATTGCCCGTATGGTAAAGAGCATAACGGCGAAGGAGATCTTCAAACGAGTTCCTGCCGTGAAAAAGCAGCTTTGGGGTGGTGAGTCCTGGTCGGACGGGTATTTTATGAATACGGTTGGGCAGAGAGGTAATGAGGAATCGATAAAGGCATATGTCCAGAATCAGGGTCGGGCTAAGGAATACAAGCAGTTGCATAGAGATGAGCAGCTTTCGTTATTCGATTCCTGAATTTGTATTCAATACCCCGTGGCTTGCCGCGGGGTTCTTTATTCTTAATTTTACTCATGGTCCAGTTAAAAGAATTCGTTTGATATCGAGCTGCTGGAAATGCATTGCGCAAATTAATAGTCGGGGTTATATTCACTTCGGACACGGCCATTAAATGTCCGTTTTTGAAAGATTTGTGGACTTCTAGGAGGTGCTTTGTGGGAAAATTCGTTAATTTCGGCCTTGTTTTGGTTTTCCTAAAATCCTTTGGGTTTTCCCAGGCCGTCTTACCCGACAACACCTTGTATGGATGCGAAGAAGCCCAGGGATTTAAATCGCTTTATGATGGAACCATTGCCAGTTTTCGAAATAATTTTGTCGATTACATTGAAGGCAATACTACCAATACCAGCCTAAGTTCCATTTGGTCCGTGGATCTTGCTACAAAAGCCATTTACCTGCCAGCGAACAGTCCGAATCCTCCTCCAGACCCGAGATCAAAAGCAATATACAGCGATATGGATCTGCGCCTAAATTATAAATGCAGTGGAAACGAAGGTGTTTATTACCGGTTTACTACAGCCTCTTTTTTGCCTTGGATGACCGGTATAGAAGTTGCAATACATGACGGGGAGCCTCTTGGAAAATATTCTGATGGAGCGGCTTATGATCTATATGCGCCTCCAGTGAATATATACCATTCATTTAAATCTACCACTAATCCTTGGAATGAACTTCGTATCGTGGTAATTGGCGACAGTGTTGAGCATTGGCTAAATGGCATTCGAATAGTTAAATTCAAATATTTTTCAAAAGACTATTTTACTGTCTATGATGGTTCTAAATGGCATAAAACCTATAATGATCAAATGTCTTTTGCCGTTAAAGGTGATAGAGGTTCGGGTCCTATAATGGCTGGCTATATCGGCTTTCAGGCCGACCATGGTGGAGCTTGGTACATTAAAAACTTGCGGATAAACACGGCACCCAAGTGGTCCACGGCCTATGCCTGGCCACCTACTTGCGTTCCACCAACATCGATTTCAGCCAAGAAAACTTTTTCCCAACCGAAGGCTTTCCTACTTAACGGGAAGTTGAATGTTTCTGTTCCGGAAGTTTCCATTCTTAAGGCGGAGTTGGTAAATTTGCGTGGACAAGTCTTGTTTCATGGACAGATAGATGATCGGGGAAATGCTGAGTTTCCGGCAATGCATGACGGAGTCTATTTTCTTCATTATGTGAGTGAAACGGGTTCACATAGTGTTCCCCTTGGCTTGCTTTCTCAGCACTAAATAATTTCCAAATTCGGTTTGTGTTTCCTGCTTGCATCCGAGAGCGATAAACGCTTGGAAGCGGCCAAATTTCTTTTCATGAAATTGAATAAGCCTAAATAGGACTGGCTGGCACCAGAATTGAATTTTCATAATGCTGCCATTTCCAATACACCAATTTTTATAAATCGGGTTGATTTTTTTGAGTTCATTGCTATCTATTCACTTTGCGAGATCATCAGGTCAGCCTGAGAGCGGGCGCCAAAAACAAGGATTCAAGATGAAAAAATCGGTTTTGGGCTTTGGGATGCTTGCCCTACTGATAGTGCCAGTGGCGGTACATTCCCAGCCACAGGTGGAATGGAGTCCCATCTCCATAGCAGCCCTGCAAGAGTTTGGAATTCTAAAAAGTGGGCATTACGGTTCTGATCCTGCTTTTCATGATGAATGGGTAGATCACTTTGGTGCCTTTGTTACCCAAAGCGCCAAGGTGTCAGATAGGCTGGATTTTGAAATCGGATTAGGCGGCATTTTTCAATTTCAGTCACCGCAGTTTATAAAGCATGACTGGGGAGGCAGTCAATACAAGAGTTTTTTTATTGGACCAACAACTGCCGACTTGCGATATAAATTTGGAAACATAAGTGACCCCGTGGCATCGGTACAATTTGGGATGTTTCCATTTAAGTATTCAACTTCTACCAACTTGGGAGAATACCTGTTTCGAACAGGACCTTATCCAACTGTCATCTTAACAGGGGGATATGCCATGGTTAATTCCGCCTCAGCATATTTGCAAGGATTAAAGATAAATCTCGCACCGGTTAAGAATCTCAGTTTAGATTTCTTTTTGACAACAGAAACCAATATCCCTCCCCTATACGATTTTACGGCGACCGGCCTCGCAAAATACACCATTTTTGATGGCCTCTTTGAATTCGGCGCCGGCGTCCAGTTTAAAAGGCTAATTTCTGTCGACGGGGATAAAACATCCAGTAAGGCGCCCACCAACTCATATTTTGTGAAGGACGGAAAAACCTATGTTGGGAATACCAACTATTATTCCACTCAGAAAGATTTTTTGAATAAGCAAATGCAAAAAGCCCTTGCGGTTGGAGATACTGCTAAAGCTCTCCTCTTAGAGGTAGAGCGGGCCGCATTTGATACCACGGAAAAACGAGTTCGAATGTGGACGAATCCTTTGGCCAGCACACCTCAACCGGACTATAGCTACTACACAACAGCCGGGACCACGCTTATGGGCCGTGTATGCATTGACACAAAAAAAGCTTTTCAATCAGACGTTTTCGGTGAAAGCGATTTGAAGTTATATGCAGAAACTGCGGTTCTTGGGTTGAAAAACTATCCAATTTATTATGAAAGGCGAACTGATAGGATGCCCTGGATGATTGGATTCAATCTACCGACTTTTAAATTCCTGGACCTGGTTTCACTGGAATACGAGGTATTCAATTCTCCCTGGATTAATTCGTTTTTACCACTAGGCACCTCCAATGACGCGATCCCTCAGTTCTCGAGTGGAAATGATGACTGGAATTCGGATAAAGCGTATAACGATATTTCAACCAAGGATAATACAAGTTGGTCTCTTCTGATCCAAAAGAAAATTGCCCATTCCATAACAATATCAGGCCAAATGGCCCGCGACCACGCCAGGATGGTTAGTTTGTACAACTGGTTTGGGCCTGGAGTGGATCCTAATGAGGTTTTATCTACTAGCAAGGACTGGTATTGGATGTTGCAGTTCTCCTTCGGAATTTAGACGCAGTCGCCATACCATGCAGGAGCGGAGATGATCAAATTGAGTAAGAGTGTAGGGTGGACCTTGTTGTCTTTAACGATCGCGTTTGCAGCGGACAAACCATCGGTGAAAATGCAACCATTTAAATTCGGGGGATCTCAGGAGTTTGGTTCGGTTAGCCAAATGTCATTCACTGTCCCTCAGTTAATACAGGACAATGAATGGATCGATCATTTCGGAGCCTATTTCCTACAAGAGGCTACAGTAGATGAAAAAGTGGATTTGGCTATCGGCTTGGGAGGCGTTTTCCAGTTCCCTAAGCCAGAAACCGTAGGGGAAAGGTATGGCGGGAGCCAATACAAACTATTTTTTGTGGGTCCAGCTGTAGCAAAGGCCATGTATAATTTTGGCGACCTTGAAAAGCCGATTTTGTCAATTGGCGGCGGCATGTTCCCCTACAAATACAATCCGGAGGCCGCCAATTTGGGCGAATACCTTTTTAGAGCCGCACCGTATCCGTCTTACATCATGACGGGAGGATTGAACGCGGTTAACGATAATGGAGCATACCTAGAGGGGTTTACTGCAAAATTGGATTTAGGCCGATTCCAGTTGGATATACTTTTGCCTACTGAAACGAGCATGCCTCCGTTTTACGACTGGTCTTTGGCTGCGGTGGGAAGATACAAATCGGAATCCGGATTATTCGATTTAGGCCTTGGAATAAATTTTAAAAGAGCTTTGCAGGTACGCCCCAGTCGTACCAGGAAACAGGAGGTAGAAAATTCATTTTTTACAAAAAACGGCATACAATACACCGGAAACACCGACTATTATTTGAAAAACGCTGCCTTCTATTCAAATATTGGAGACACTGTAACCTCCAAAGAGTGGTCATCCAAAGCCGATTCTGTGGTAAGCTGGAAGGACACTACTGGTAAAGTTCCAGGCGCATCCTATTATACTTTTGCCGGAACCATGGTTATGGCAAGGGGCACCCTTGCTATGAATAAAATATTTAACCTAGAATCGTTAGGTGAAAATGATTTAAAGCTCTACTTTGAAGCAGCACTCATGGGAGTAAAAAATTATCCAGTCTTTTATGAAAAGCGCATGAATCGGTTACCTATCATGGTTGGGGCCAATCTTCCTACCTTCAAGCTCCTGGATATTTTTGCCGTTCAAGCGGAATACTTTAACGGAAACTTTATGAACTCAACCTATTCCATAGGAGCCACAAATAGGGCCGTCCCCTTTTTCCCGGATGCAACAAATGACTTTTTCTCTCAGAAAAAGTATTTAGACGTTACCGACAAAGACAATATCAGCTGGAGCGTACTAGCGACAAAATCCTATTATAAAGCATTTAGCATTAGCGCTCAAATAGCACGCGATCATATGCGTACTGTTGGAACAAATTGGTTCTATGGACCTAGAACCGAACCGAATGAAGTTATGCGCACATCCAATGATTGGTATTGGATGCTTCAATTCGGCTGGAAAATTTAACTAAGATGGGATCAAAAATGCTGATGAAATGCGGTATCGGAATCGTATTCGGGGCAGCCTTGCAATTATTCGCAGACGAGCCAATAGTTAAGTCGTTTCCACTATCCATTGGGGCTTTCCAGGAAGCGGGGATTGTAAAAAGTGGGCTGTATACGGTTACGCGTTCCACGAGCGCTATATATGTCAAGGATGACTGGATGGATCATTTTGGCGCCTTCATCGATAAAAAAGCCGTAGTCAATGATCGCCTCTTCCTTTCCGCAGGATTGGGTGGGGTTTTCGAATATCGAAAGCGTGAGCTCGTTCGTACAGGATTTACGGGCAGCCAGCGTAAGGGCTTTTTCATTGGTCCAGCCAATACGGAAGCCGTCTACCATTTTGGCGATCCGGACAAACCTTGGTTGAAACTTGGTTTAGGTATGTTTGGATATAAATATAATTCTGAGGCCCATAATTTGGGGGAGTACCTTTTCCGTTCCGGCGCATATCCTACCTATACCATTACTGGAGGGTACACCATTATTGGTAGTGCTGGGAATCAATTTCAAGGCTTTAAAGCCCAGATGGCGAAGGGAAATCTGAGGGCGGACCTCTTCTTTACTACAGAAACAAGTTTGGCCCCACTTTTTGATTGGTCGCCTAGCGGTGTTTTCAGTTATTCTTTGGGGGAAGGAATGCTTGATTTAGGGTTTGGAATAAATCTAAAGCATTTGCTACAAGTTAAGCCGAGTCGTTCCGCTCAAAGATCTAATATCAATGGTTATTTTACATATAATGGAAAAGATTACACGGCAAATACAGATTATTACGATAGCAAGTTAAAGTTCAATAAGACCCATGGCATTACCGGTCAGGCCGTCGCTGACTCCGTCGAATTTGCTTTGGTGGACTCTCTCGTTCGCTTGCCGGAGGGACAAAAACCAAAACTAACTTATTACAATTCTAGGTCTACTCTACTCATGGCTCGGGCAACCTTGGATCTTAAAAAGTTAATCGGGACAGGAGGAATGGGTTCGCAGGACCTGAAAGTATACTCCGAAGTGGGAGTTTTAGGGGTCCAGAATGTGCCGGTTTTTTATAAGTCTATTTCAGAAAGAATGCCAATTATGGTAGGCATTAATTTGCCAGCTTTTAAATTACTCGATGTGTTTTCATTGCAGGTGGAATACATGAACTCACCCTGGATGAACAACACCTACCAAATTGGTGCCAATGCGGCCAATACTCCCTTTTTCCCAATTGCAAGTGATAGCATCGTATCGAAAAAAACTTACAATGACCTTGCTACTAAAGACAATCTAAAGTGGAGTGTATTGCTTAAAAAGTCCCTTGGACCAATCACTTTTTCTGCCCAAGCGGCTCGAGATCATTTACGGGTTCCAAGCCAATTATTCTATTACGGCCCTCAATTCGATCACAATGAAGTCACCGTGTCTAATAAAGATTGGTATTTCATGACCCAGATCTCCTGGGGCATTTGATCCTCTGGATCTGGTGAAAACCAGATCCAACTCTATTCCAACCGCACTATATTAAAGCTGTGAAGTTCAGCCCTAAAGCCTTGTCCCATCGCAATGCCTTTCAAGCTTCCCAAAAGACACATTACCTCTGGGTCGTCTCTTTAATCGGCGCAACCCTTATCCTCCAAAGCTGCAACTCCCACTCCAACTCCCCACAAATCAAAATCCTCTGGGCCGAATGGCGCCCCTCCGATGCCCTAGCCGAACTCGGCAAGGCCTATGAAACCAAAACCGGCATACCCGTCAAAATGGTCAAGAAATCCTGGGACGGCGCCTTTGGCGACGCCACTTTCTCGGAGTTCCGCAACCGGGATGACAATTATGACATCATCATCGGAGACAGCCAATGGATGGGTTTGGGCGTGGTCGGCAAACATTATGTGGAACTGACCGATTGGATGAAAACCAGCGTAGATACCAGTAACATGGAGCCTGCTGCGCTCAAATGGTACTGCGAGTATCCCAAAGGTGCGCATCGCTACTATGCGGTGCCTTGTGAAGCCGATGCGATGGCATGGGCGTATCGAAAGGACTTGTTTGAGGATCCGGAACATAAAATCGGATTTAGGAACTGGCTTGTATCAAAAGGGGTAGCGCCCGGGTTTCCTCTGGCCCCGCCGGAAACTTGGGAGCAGCTTCGCTTGATCGCTCTGTATTTCAAGGAGTCTGTGCCTGGTATGGCAGGCCTGGTAATGCCCACCGCACGGGGCTATGATAAGGCCACGATGACTTTTCAGGCTATCATGTGGGCTTTTGGGGGAGAGTACGGGAACTACTCGACCAACCAGGTTACCATTGATTCGCCGAATACGGTGGAGGCCTTGCGTTTCTTTACCAGTCTCATGGATGCTACCTCCCCCGGAGGGCGCAATATGGGGTATAGCGAGGTCAATGCCGAGTTCCTGGCAGGACGTTCGGCCATGGCGTGCAATTTCATGGCGTTTTTTCCGGTGTTGGCCAGCGTCAGCGACAACCCGGATTTTCATGATAAAATCGGATATTTCAATGCGCCTGGCCATATGGACAAAAAGGGAGTTTTTCGCCGGGCGGCCACTTTGGGCGGGCAGGGCATGAGTATCAATGCGCACATTAGCGCGGAGCGTCAGGCGAGAGCCAAGGCTTTTCTGAAATGGTTTTCTGAAACGTCCACGCAGCGGATGTGGGCGGATAAAGGAGGATTCACTTCGAATAAAACTGTATTAGCCAGCGAGGCTTTTAAATCGGCGACACCCTATAACCCAATTTTCGGTGAGGCGTTTCGACTGATGAAGGATTTTTGGTCCCTGCCGGAGTATGATGATTTGATGAAAGCGTGTCAGCGCGAATTCTGCGCCGTCTTTCAGGATGGAGCGGATGCGGCTTTGGCAGTTAAGCACGTGCAGGCCGATCACGAAGCGATTTTACGCAAAGCCGGTAGACTGCCGTGAGTGCATCCGGGCAATTCCCATCGGACCTCCGGGTGCGCAATCTGTGTATTCTGCCGGCGCTTTTCCTGCTTATCGTATTCAATGTTTTTCCGCTTCTCGCTTCTTTTGGAATCAGCTTCACGGACTTTAATCCCATACTAACCGACCATCCCCGTTTTAACGGCATCGAAAATTATCAAACGCTATTGGACAGCCCGCGCCAGGAGGTGTGGCAGGCTTTTTCGCGTACTACGGCCTTGGTGCTTGTCACCGTAGGCTTGCAGACGCTGATTGGATTTGGAGTTGCTTTAATTCTGCGACGGAACTTTCGTGGCCGGAGTTTGTTCACGGCCATTCTGTTGATACCCATGATGCTCTCTCCCGCCGTCATGGGGTCATTTTGGCGTTACCTGTTCAATGCTGATTATGGGGCCATCAATTGGCTGCTGGATACGCGCTGGAATTGGGACGGAAACTCGCTTAGGTCCTTTTGGGCTGTGGTGGTTGCGGAGGTATGGATGTGGACACCATTCATGATGCTGCTTTCACTAGCAGGCCTCTCGGGAATACCCAAAACGCTTTATGAAGCGGCCGAAGTGGATCGGGCAGGACGATGGTTTCGCTTTCGGCATATTACCTTGCCCTTGGCGGCGCCTATGGTGCTGTTGGGCGTGGTATTTAGGGCCATGGACACTTTTCGACTTTTCGATACCGCCATGGTTATGAACGGAAACCTGGAAGGCCAGCCGACCACATTTATTAGTGTTCTTCTCCATGCACGCGGGTTTGGAGGAAGCCGATCCTTGGGTGAACCAACCGCCTTGGCCTACTTGCTGCTTATCGCATCCATGGCCATGGCTACACTGGTGCTTCATTTTCTGGGACATCTTAAAAAGCAGCGTTCATGAATCGCCCAGAAAATAACCAGCCTGCCCCTTTTCGCGCCTTGCTTCTAGCCATCTATGTCCTCTTGGCTATGGCGCCCATCGTGTGGCTGCTGCTCACCAGCATAAAACATTCTGCTGATACCGCAGCGCTGCCACCCCGCTTTCTTCCCGGGAACTCGGCTCCTGAAAATTCATTTTGGTTCCGCTTCACGCTTGAAAATTTTAGGCGCGTATTGGCGGATGTCGATACCTTGCGTTACTTTATCAACTCCGTTCTTGTCTCCGTGATAAGCTCAATAACATCTGTCTTCATAGGGACACTTGCCGGTTACGGGTTCAGCCGCTTTCCATTTCGAGGGAGTCAAGACGGCTTATTCTTTATCCTATCTACCCGCATGTTGCCGCCTTTGGCCTTAGCCGTCCCTATCAGTTTCATGTATAGCCGGATTGGAATTTTGGACACGCGGTTCGGACTTATCCTGCTCTATACTTGCTTCAACCTCTCCTTTACCACCTGGATGATGAAAGCAGTTTTGGACGACATTCCCCTAGCGTATGAAGAAGCCGCCATGCTGGATGGCCATTCGCGCTGGGTAGCCATGCTGCGAGTCGTCCTCCCATCGGCGCTTCCGGGAATCGCTGCGACTTCCGTGTTCTCCTTG
Source organism: Fibrobacteria bacterium (assembly GCA_043721115.1). Lineage (GTDB taxonomy): Bacteria > Fibrobacterota > Fibrobacteria > UBA11236 > UBA11236 > Chersky-265. The sequence goes on from JAYSRH010000084.1 coordinate 13,793, forward strand.
ATTTCGGCGTGGAATGAATATGCCTTTGCCCTGACTTTGACCAGTACCGACGCAGTTACCATGCCGGTCCGGATCCACGCAATTATCGGGGACAACAGCACCATTCCATGGGGCCCATTGGCGGCCGCTTCGGTTTTATTCCTTTTGCCTATAGTCGGCTTTGGACTATTGATGCGCAAACATTTGGTGCGCGGCGTCACATTCGGTGCGGTGAAGGGATAAATCATGCGCATGGCGGGATGGTGTTTGTTTGTTATGGCTGTAGGGCTGGCAATGATTGGACAGCCATGGTCGCGAGTCGTTTTCGCCTTAGGTTTTCCCGTGAC